>NZ_JAAHGT010001075.1 GCF_010672385.1 Okeania sp. SIO2F4 | reverse complement strand
GAACTCTATAATCCTTGCATAGCAATAGTTATATGAATAGAAAAAAGCAATTCTAATCAAAAGGGATTTTCCTAAAGGTTGAATTGTCTGCTATTTAAGGGTTTAGAGCTATTTCAACTACTAAGAAACTATAACCAGTCTAGGAGAGCCTTAATTATTAATTATTCGGTAAAAGTCACCTAGTAAATAATTTTTCGTGCCTTTTTCCTAAAAATATCTTGCCTGTTGCCAGATGAGCTGCTCCAGCCAAAAATCTATATTTTTCTGCCTAATACCAATTCACTTTAAAGATGTCAAAAATAGTTTCAAACTGCCTATGTGAAATAATTTCCTGAAATTACTGAGCGGGTCTTTCATGTCGCACAGAGAAAAGTTTTTGAGCCTATAAAATATTACTTTTAACTTTCAACTTTTAACTTTTAACTTCCGTGAAACGGTATAAGTTAATCACGCAAAACATAACCTACCCCTCGCACAGTTTGAATTAAACGTTTTTCCTGATTTGCTTCTAACTTCAAACGTAAATAACGAATATAAACTTCAATAATATTAGAATCTCCCATAAAATCATAACCCCAGACAGTTTCCAAAATTCTATCTCTTGTCAAAACTTGTCGAGGATGAGCCATTAAATATTCCAATAAATCAAACTCTTTTGCTGTTAATTCAATTTCCCTATTACCGCGATAAACTTCCCTTGTACTTCGGTTTAAACTCAGGTCATCAAACATTAATAAATCGGGATTAGGTTCTTGAGTTCTTCGGAGATGTGCCCGAACTCTAGCCAATAATTCTTCAACACTAAAAGGTTTTAACACATAATCATCTGCTCCGGCATCTAAACCAGCCACCCGATCTGTTACATCATCTCTAGCTGTTAACAAAATAACTGGTACTTTATCCCCAGTAGTTCGCAGACGGCGACATAATTCTAACCCCGATAAACCTGGTAACATCCAGTCAAGAATTATCAAATCTGGCTTAATTTCCCGTGCCATTGTTAGTCCTGTAAATCCATCATTAGCCACAGTTACTTGATAACCTTCATATTTAAGTTCTAACTCTATAAATTGAGCTAGTTTTGCTTCATCTTCAACTATCAGAATGTTAGAAGTCATAGCCCATACCTAAGCTAGTCAAAAATTAAATTGAGATATCTTCGCCAAAAATAGCATAAAACAATCTATCTTAGTATAAAAGCAAAATTGATTTTTTTAATGGGTATCTGCCAAAAATAGTTATTTATACTAGCTAAGACAGGGGCAACGCATCTAAATTCATATTAATCAGATAGAAGTTAAACAATACAGGACTTACGCATAACCATCATATATGATAGGGGCTAACGGCCGTTAGCCCCTACAAATTGTGTATAATTTCATATGCATGGGTGAGTCCTGCAATGTGGGAAATACAGGACAAAAAACTGTTTTTGGGGTTCAATTTTGGTAAATTTATAGAATAGAAAAGAAAGTTTGAATGAATTTAAATTTTTAAGTCTATGGATAGAAGTTTTTATCGAGTTTTTCAGTTAGCCTAGAAACCATAAACCATAGCAGAACTACCCCATACTTAATAATTGTATTAGGATATCGGGATTAAAGTGCTCTGCCCCTGACTCAAGGATTTTTATTTATCATGATTAAATATCAAACAACAATAGGATCGTCTCTGATTACTTCAGGTATCGTGACTCTTTTGCTCAAGATTTTACCAGGTAATTCACTTTGGTGGGGAGTTGCATTTCTCATTATTGGGTCTATTATTATACTTATCCGAAAAAGCTAAATATTTAAGAAACCTAGAGGAGTAAATCAAGATTAAATAATATATTTCCGGTGAGTTTTAGATCAGAATCAATAATAAATAAAGCGAGGCTATGTACTAGCAACTCTGTAGTATTTTTTTCTTATTTGACTATCGTATCACAAATATCTTAACTCCTTAAACAGTATTTTCTGGAGTGATAAGCTGTTAGGCAGCGAATGCCTCCTTTCCTTCGGAATGCTTCGCTAACAGAGGAGCTTCACTAACATGCCGGAGAGTATGTCAATGGCTTACCTTTTCTTTGAACCTTTGTAGACTTGAAAAAGTTTTACTAGGGGCAAAAGGCAATTGGCCCCTAGGGTTTAAATCATTCAATTTTGGCTAAAATAAGACTACAGGTACTTCTGATAGACATTCTCTATTTTCTGTTTTTTTTGCTTGAGTAATCAAGAGTTTTTGTAGTTCAGTATTAGTCGTTTTTTTCTCTCCTGAACTATGCTTTTTTTTACAGTTAGCTAGACTATCGTTCCCAACAGCGTGTTGACTAAGTTTTGCGCCTGCAAACACAACTAAATAGCTTTGTTAATAGGTGTTTTTCTCCAACAGTAGGAGAAATACGAGACTTAAATATAGCTTTCATAAATTAACTATAAACTAACAATATGATACCTCACTTATCAAACCTAAACAAATAATAAAATCCCCCGCTTATGGGCGAGGCTTCAAACCAGTCTTTTCTACTCAACTTCCTGCATCGGAATGGGAAATTTTTCCCCCTTCAAATAAGCATCAAAATTTTGTTTAAAATAAATCCAAGAAGTAACATCATCCCGATCTAAAAGAGACTTAGCAGCATTTTTAAATAAAGGAACACGAGTATTAATTTCATCTTGAATTAATAAAGGTAATTCTGCCACACTAGCAACCTTCCCACCCCAGGCACTATAAATAAGATAACCGGGGCGATCGCCCATTTTCATCCATGGCAACCAAGGGCCAACTCTATCCCATGCCAACATTACCTTAGATACAGAAGTAGTCTCAGGATTTTGCAAATCTGCCGTAGATACTGTTAACTTAAACAGTTCGGTCGCTTGATAGAGAGGTTGGGGACTATATTCAGCAAACTTCGGGTCATCAGCGAGGGGGTTAGGATAGCTAGAAAATAGGTCAAACTTATAAGTAGTCAACTCCTCATCAACTAATGCTGGCATTGGCCTTTTAAATAATCCCTGTACGGGATTATTGGCCACATGAAGCACAGCAAAATTTCATCAGTCCAGGGATTTTTCCAAGT
>NZ_JAAHGT010001074.1 GCF_010672385.1 Okeania sp. SIO2F4 | reverse complement strand
AAAAACAGCAATGGGGAAATCCTACTATTGCTAGAATTATTACCGGTGGAACTGGAGGGTTATTAGCTGGTTTATTTGGGGTTGGTGGTGGGGTAATTATGGTACCTCTGCAAATTCTTTTACTGGGTGAACCTATCAAAGTTGCTATTCAAACAAGTCTAGGTGTCATTGTTGTCACTTCTATTTCTGCTGCTTTTGGTCATTATTTGAATGGTAATGTTGTATTTGTGGCAGGTTTGATTCTGGGTTTTGGAGGTTTGATCGGCGCTCAAATTAGCACTCGTTTTCTGCCGAAGTTACCTAGTTCAGTTGTGAGTTTTGCTTTTCGGAGTTTGTTGGTAATTTTAGCTATTTATACATTTTGGAAAGCTTGGCAAATGTGGCGCTATGGGTAAGTCAGAATTTAGAATTCAGGAGTCAGAAGTAATCATCCCTAACTGAGTTTAAGCACTTATAAATGTTCTAACCTATCTGCGTAGTACTATGATTTAGGAAAGTCCGTTAGGGTGCGTTATATCAAATCCGGTAGCATTGGTGTAATTAGATAAAGATGCTGGGGAGATTCGGAGATTCCAAGATTCGGAGATTCCAAGATTCGCAGATTCCAAGATTCGCAGATTCGGAGATTCGGAGATGGGGAGATTCGGAGATATAGAAAGATTTAGCAATAACTGAAGAGGGAACATTTTTTTATACCGAATTAAGCGGATTTGATATTAGGGGAAGAAAGTGGAGCGTAACGTACCGTTTTTTTTGTTGCTAATATCTGACTTTATGTCAACCTTTAATAGCACGATTTTTTTTCTTGCTTTGAGGTGGGTGCGTTACGCTATCGCTAACAGCATCCTACTGGACTGACACATCTAAAACTGTGCATTTAGGGAGTAGGGGAGAAAGATTGTTGTTGGGTTTCGTCCCTCAACCCAACCTACATCTATTGCACAATTGTAAGGTGTGTCAGTCCACTACGTCTACCTAAATTCTACCTCAACCTTTGACAGCACCTGCAGTAATACCTTGAACAATTCGCTGTTGAGCTATTAATACCAAAATTACTAAAGGAAATGTACCTGTGACTGTTGCTGCAGCAATAGGTCCATAGGGAATTTCAAAGAGGGAAGTACCACCTATTTGAGCAACTGCAACGGGAATAGTATACATTTCTGAACGAGTAATAAAAGTTAGGGCAAAAATAAACTCATTCCAAGCAAAAATAAAGGTTAAAATTCCTGTGGTTACTAATGCTGGAATTGTGAGAGGTAAAACAATATTCCACAACATAGAAATTGTGTTGTAACCATCTATTTTAGCTGAGTCTTCTATATCTTTTGGTAACTGTTGGAAAAAGCTTCTTAAAACCAGAATTGTCAAAGGTAAATTAATGCCTGTGTAAGGAATAATTAAGGATATATAGTTATTACCTAAACCAATAGCTCTAATAATTTCTAGCAGTCCCAAAAATAACAACACATAGGGAAACAGACTGACGATTAAAACACAGGCAATAATAATATTTTCTCCAGGTATTTTTAATCGTGCCAAAGTATAAGCAGCGGGCGCTCCTATTCCTAAACAAATAATTGTTGAAATAATAGAAACAAAAGCACTATTAAAAATATAGCGAATAAAACCCCAACTGAGACTGAGATAGTGTTCAAAAGTTAATTGGTTTAGGGTGGGAAAGTAGACATTAGGAACTGCTGAAATTGCCTCATTAGTTTTGAAAGAAGTTAGTAACTGCCATAAGACAGGAGCGAGGCAAAATATTACAGTTAAAACCACACTTATCCACAGAATAATTCTACCTATTTTGATTGATGATCGATTTTTTGATATAGACATTTTTGATTCCTTATTTTAACTTTTGACCTCTCCCCCAACCCCTCTCCTGCAAGGAGAGGGGAGAAATATTCTCCCCCTTCCCTCGTAGGGAAGGGGGTTGGGGGGTTAGGTTTTTTCAACTGACTTTTAACTTTTGACTTTTAACTTTTGCATAACGCTAGTAGCGATCGCTACGGCAAGAATTAGTAATAGAAATGTTACTACTACTAAAGATGCTCCATAACCAAAGTCTAAATAACGTCTAATAGTAGCATAAATATAGATAGAAATTGTTTCTGTGGCTCCTGCTGGTCCACCTCCTGTCATTACTTGTACTAGGTCAAAAATGCCGAATGCTTGAGCAAATCTGAATAACAAAGCAATTATTATTTGTGGCATTAATAGTGGGATAGTAATTTGTTGAAAACTTTGGATTGGGTTGGCACCATCAATAGCATGAGCTTCATATAAATCAGAGGAAATTGATTGTAATCCTGCTAATAAAATAATGGCAATAAATGGCGTCGTTTTCCAAACATCAGCAATAATCATTGCCAACATTGCTCGGAAGGGGTCGCCTAACCAAGTAATATTAGTTTGAATTAATCCTAAACGCAGAAGTATATCGTTAACTATGCCAAATTGGTCGTTAAAAATCCATGCCCAACCTAACCCAATAGCTGCAGTTGGTAATGACCAAGGAATGAGATTAATCGTACGAACAAAGCCTCTACCTCGGAATGATTTATCTAATATTAAAGCGATGCTCATTCCTAATATTAATTCTAAGAAAATTGAGAAAGTTGTAAATATTGTTGTGTTCCATAAAGTTTGCCAAAAACGACCGTCAGTTAATATTCTATTGTAGTTAGTTAAGCCTGAAAAAATCGGTTTTAATTCTGTACCAAGATTTTGTGTAAATAGACTTAACCAAAGAGCGCGACCAATTGGGTAAGCAAATACAAATAGTAATATTAGAATGGCTGGGGTTATTAATAGCCATCCTGTTAATTTTTCTCTTTTTTCGAGGGAGTTGGAGATCAAAGTAGTTTTGGAATTTTTCATAGATTTTTTGTAAGCATTCAGCCGTCAGCTATAAGCTATCAGCTCTTACTTTTAGTTTGGCTAATAAAAGCTTTATTATTCAGAATTAAATTTTACTACAGAAGTCAGTTTTCAAGTCGATATTCATTTAAACCTTCTCTTTAAGGTTGAGGTTTTATTGCTGAAAGCTGAAAGCTAATA
>NZ_JAAHGT010001073.1 GCF_010672385.1 Okeania sp. SIO2F4 | reverse complement strand
TCTTTAATCTACTTGCCAGAAGATTAAAAGGGTCTCTAATAATTAGTAGATCGTACCTAATAGCACTTTTTCCTAAGTATAAGTCATGCTTATGCTCAAATTTATCAATTGCGATTTGCTCTAAGGGAAAATCTTCATAGCTGTAGGTCAAACAATCTCTTTTAATAAAATTTCCTTGAGCTTGTTTACGATTATGTTCTATTGCCCATTTATGTTCTGGAAAATTATCTTGGAGATTTTCATATTTGTAGCGGTAGGGGTTTTCATTAGCTACAACGTTATTAATAAATCCTACTTCACCAGTATGCTGACTTTTAACCCAGTTAATAATTGCATGGTTTCCAGTGCGCTTCATACCTGCTACTCTGATTTCCTTTTGATTAACTATTTCTGAAAGTTGGTTTTGCTGGGTAAGCATTCTAATAAAATCTTCAAGATTATGTGCTAAAAAACGCTTACTTTTTTTCAAGGCTAAGTTTGGTTTTTTTAATGCTTTGACTATCAATGATTTTTGCACCATAAAATCTATTCCTAAAATGAAAATATCAATATTATTACTTATTTATTAGAGATTCTGTACCAGGAATATGACCAAATATTTGTTCTGAATATTTCAATATTTCCTGATTAGTAAAAAACTCCTTGTACCTAGGATTATCAGATACTTTTTGCCATCGGTTTAAGACATCCATAGATGTTGCTTTGCCATCAAGTTGTTTTCCTTCAAATGAACTACTTCCACCAAAACCAGTCACCTTATCAATGCCTGCATCAGAAAATTCCATTTGCAGTTTCTCGGCAATTTTTCGCCGGTATTCAACATCAGCAAACCATTGATTATAATTTACACAAATTTTGTTGTGCCTGAGATAATTTGTTTCTCCTAAATACTCTTTTGCATAATCAATCCATAAATCAACCATTGTTTTATTAGAATACCTTACTAATAAATCCTTTTCTTGATGATTAAGGTCTTCTCAAAACTTTTTATACCTCTGTAATCTACCTGCCAAAAGGTTAAAAGGATCTCTAATAATAATTACATTATACCTACTAGCACTTTTTCCAAAAGATAAGTCATGTTTGATATTTGATATTAAGTATCTAATCATTTGTTACTTGCACCCGCAATATAATTAATCTTGGCGTTGCTGAGGGGCTGGATGAATCTTTGCAGGAAAGGTAATCCATCTTTTACTTCCTCTTTTTCTCAAACTATAATTCCAATGCGCACTCTATGTAAATAGACATCTCCAAAAAAGAGGGAGTAGGGAGTAGGGGCGAAAGAATTGACGGTTTCTGCGTATGGGATTGATTTGATTATGTAACGCCCCCCACACGGACCACACGGACCACACGGACCACACCCCTCCCACTAATTCATCCCGCACTCTATGCAACGCCTTAATCTTCATAACTCTAAATCAAGCAGTCTTTTTTAACAAAATTTTCCTGAATTTGTTGACTATAACGGTCTATTCCCTTTTTATATTGTGGAAATCTATCTCGGATATTTTCATACTTATAGCAGTAGAGATTTGTTTTCGGGATATCATTTATGAACTGACATTTACCAGTTTGCTGACTTTTAATCCAGTTAATAATTTCATGATTCCCACAGCGCCTCATAGCCTACTACTCGAATTTCCTTTGGATTAACTATTTCTGAAAGTTGGTTTTACTGGGTAAGCATTTCGAGCAAATAATCTTGAATATTTGCTCGAAATGCTTACCTTTTTTCAAGGCTAGATTTTGTTTTTTTAATCCTTTAACTATCAGTCATTTTTGTAACATAAAATCTATTCCTAAAATTAAAATATCCCAGTCTAACTGAAATTCAGACTATGATATTGTCATCAAATATAATAAATTAGCTCTAATAGAGAAAAATCTAGAATAACTTACCAAATTTATGAAAATCCTCATGCTTTCCTCTACTTTTCCTTATCCTCCTAGCCGAGGAGGCACTCAAGTAAGAACATTTAATCTACTCAAATTTTTGAGTCAGAAACACTCTGTTACTTTGGTAACACAACGCTCTCCAGATGTCAATGATTCGGAAATAGATTCATTGCGGTCTTATGTAGAAGACTTGGCCATATTTCCCCGCCCCCAAGAATCCGATGGAAGAATTTTAGCAAAACTAAGACGTTTTAGTAATTTTATAATAGAAGGTACTCCACCAAGCGTTCTGTCTATATATTCGCCAGAAATGCAAAAATGGGTAGATGAGTTTGTGGCAACAGGTAAATGTGAGGCCATTACTTGCGAACATTGCGTTAATGAAATTTATATCCGCCCTCAATGGCAAGAGAAAGTCAAAACCCTAGTTAATGTCCATAGTTCAGTTTATGGTACTTGTCGGCAACAGTTGGAAACTGGTACGGCAGAGAAACCTTTGCGAGATAGACTTAATCTTCCCCTACTACTGCGTTATGAAAAACGATATTGTTCAAAATTTTCCTGTATAGTTGCCACAACTGAGGAAGATGGGAAACAACTGCAAGAATTTAACCCTAATAGTCAGATTTCTGTTATTCCGAATGGGGTAGATTTTAGTCAGTTTCCTTATCGTAGTGCTGACCCTGGAGGAAAGCAATTAATTTTTGTGGGAGCTATGGATAATTTTCCTAATATTGATGCGGTTCGCTTTTTGACTCTGGAAATATTGCCTAAAGTACAAGAACGTTATCCTGATACAACTTTAGCGTTGGTGGGGGCAAGACCAGTACCGGAAGTACAGGAACTTTCGACTCGCCCAGGAGTAAAAGTTACAGGTCGCGTACCTTCAATGGCAGAATATTTACATCAAGCTACAGTTTGTGTAATTCCTATGCGTACTGGTTTTGGAATTAAAAATAAAACCTTAGAAGCAATGGCTGCGGGTACGCCAGTTGTGGCCAGCGATCGTGGTTTGGAAGGATTAGCAATTGATGGTGTTGGTACACCACTCAGAGCATTAAGAGCAAATCAAGTAGAAGAATATGTGGAGGCAATTGGTCGGTTATTTGAGGATGGGCAGTTGAGACAAATGTTGTCAGAAAACGGGCGATCGCTCATCGAAACGGAGTATAC
>NZ_JAAHGT010001072.1 GCF_010672385.1 Okeania sp. SIO2F4 | reverse complement strand
AAACCTCCAATAATCATTAAAGAAATAATAAACATAATCGTTATAGTAACTAAACGAGTAGTTACTGTAGCCTTTTCTATATCGGAGCGTACTAATTGTTCAACTAAATCACGCCTTTTTTCAATGTCTATCATTATACCTATTGTGGCTTGTGCTTCATCACTCAAAACATAGATATTCTCATTATCTTTATCTTTGTCATTATCATTAGTAGCAGAGGATTTCTCATTGTTAGGATCTTTGATCGAGCCTTTTATTACGTCAAGGTAGTTTCTGATTTCTTCAGGATTTCCATTTTTGAATTTATCGACTAAAGCCTGAACTAGAACCATATTGTTCTGATTATTTGATAACTCTCTTTCACTTTTACGTTTCTCATTCAGTCGTTCTATATCAAATTTTTCCATCAATTTATTTAGCTTACCTACTAATTTGCTAATAACACTCAAATGAGTTTCTCCCTCTTCACGAATTTCCTTATATCCAATTTTAGAAACCATATTTTCAACTAACTCTTTACTAGATGAAGCTGGATACAAAGCCTGAATAAATGAGTTGTTTAATTTTGATATTTTAAGATTTATCTCGTCTGCTATACTTCCAAGTGATTTGAGCAAAATCTCATCTTATTCAGCATTTTTACCTACTTTAGATTCTATTTCTCTAGTCTTTTTGAAATAGTTTTCTAGAGAAATTAATTCCCTATCTTGATTAATTTCATCTTTTTTCTTTTTTTTTGTTAGTCGCCTAAATGAAGCATCCCCCAAAAAAGACAGTGAAAATCTAACTCCCAATTCCTGTTCTACATAATCTATTGATATTGAACGAGGTTGACGAATTTTATCTAACTCATCCATACTTTCTTTCACTGTTAAAAATTGAGTTGTTTTTCCTTTTATTTATTCTATTTGAGTTAGGATACGCTCCGTGTAGTCTTGGGATTCTACTCTATTTTTACTAGAACTACCCCCCGAAATAATACCTCCATAAATTTGACCTATATCTACAGAAAAGACACACGATGTTCCCTGAATAATATTTTTATTTCCTGAAAGAATACCTCGATCTTGACCTAAGTAGCCACCTCTATCAACATTTATGTTTATTTCCTTTTTGACATGATCTATGTCTTTCTGTAGGTACTCTATTTTATTAGCAAGTCTCTTTACTTCTCTTACATACTCTTGAACATCCGGTGAAGAGTTAGATTCAAGTTCTTTTTCAAATATATTTTGAACTTCTTGAGCAACTCTTGCAAAATCAGGGTTTGTTTTGATTTTTTATTCTAAAGTCTCAGCAATTATCTCTAAACTTTGATTGGAAGGCTCTTCATCATTGCTTACTTCTAATTGATTTAATACTGACTGAGTTCTGCTATCTTCCTCAAGTTCTCTTTTCGTTCTTTGCAAGAAAGAATTTTTCTTGAAATTTTATTTCACCTGCTCTTTCGCCGAATTTTTCGCCGAATTTTTCAATATATTTAGTACCTATAGACGCTAATAAAGCTGCAATAATACTAACCAAATCCATAACTTAAGTACCCCAGGTTATGTTTATATTTTTTTTCAAAGTAATACAAACTTATCCCATCAAATCAATACATTCTCAATTTTTAAATCTGGAAAAAAACGACTGATAGAACAACAAAAATTTGGTAACAAAGGAGAAGTGATTTCATCTCCATCTAATAGAGTCGCCACTAAAATTAATCTTGCATTTTCTCGCCGATAAACTTCTACTTGTTTAGTGAAGCGATTAACTATCCAATACTCTCTTACTCCCTCCACCGAATATAATTTTAATTTTCCTTCCTTATCTCGACGCTCGTTATTTTTGCCTGGAGATAATACCTCTATTACTAACTCAGGTGCATCTGTAAGATGACCTGCTTCATCTTCAATTTGAGATAGTCTTTCTTTGCTTACCCAAACCACATCTGGACAAACATTATCTGACTCAGAAAAAATAATACCAGGAGCAATAATAGCTTCCCCTAAATTATTAGACTCTGACCAAATATCAAGTTGCCCAAAAATTTTCCCACAAATTTGTTGGTGTCGGTGGTAGGGTGCTTTGGTCACAAATAATTCTCCATCAATAATTTCATATATATTTAATTCATTTTGAGGTAGTACATCTAAATCGTAAATATTCCAACGTATTTTTTCTACTGTTTGATTCATATAATTTGGAATTTGCTCTAATTTAACTATGTTCAAGATTAAGTGCTTATGCAAAATTAATTACATATTATCTGCCTAAATTATCAAGCACTTTTTTAAGATATTGAAGTAAGCTATTTCAGTTTTCGGGTATCCTCTTATTACTTAGGGCTTGCTGAATAAATATCAAAAGCTTATCAAGTAAAAATTTGAGCCATTATCTGTGTGAAAAAAGTGTCAGTTTTTGCCACTGGTAGGTCAAAAAGTCAGGATTTTGAGCAGCTAACAGGGGAAAAATAGAGAAATAATTTTTCCGATTACATTCCCTCAATCTACCATTTCTACTGACTACTGACTATTGACTACTGACTACTAGAAACAGCTTGAAGACTTTTGAGCGCAAACCCTACTTATCGGGACTTAAACATTTGGAAAGCCAGAAAATAAGCTCAAATTTAGATGAGCAGAGATTTTCACATTAAAAAGATATCAACTCTAAGTAAGCATAGGTTCTAGCCATTTTTCAGGCATCAACATAATTCCATTATCTAGACTGACTTTGACACATCTTTCCTACCAGAAAATATCTAAGTATCACTACTTCCTTTTTCCTTTAATTTTTGACTTTTTCTTATGATTCTTTGATTTTTTCTTTTTATTTTTTGCTCGCTGCTGAACTACTTCCGGTGGCGGACCGTAGTCTCCATCACTAAAGTATACTCGCTCTACTATATTTTCCGGTTCTACTTCAATCCACAAACGGGCACCTCCAGCTTGACTACTATTGGGTTGATGAGGTTGATAAACTATTTGGCAAGGTCCTTTTATTTTCAGAGCGTGGCAATAATCCTTTTTATCTCCTACCTTCACAGCAACTGCTGGATAAGAAGTTCCATGATCTCGGTTGTAATCTA
>NZ_JAAHGT010001071.1 GCF_010672385.1 Okeania sp. SIO2F4 | reverse complement strand
CAACTTTAATTTCTGGATATTGAGAATTAGCTTTCACACGACTTCCTAAAATTATTAATGTATTTTCAATAGCTTCTTGAACGTCAATTTTTTCAAATTCTGTTTTATCCATTCGAGAAAAATTGCTCATAGCTACAATAATTTCATAAATTTGCTCCGTGCCATTTCTCATTGATTTATATATTTTCTTGAGGTCTTCGACTAAGAAGTCCGGATCTATTTCATCTATTTTTTCCTCAATTTGAGGCACTGGAACAGGATAATATTTCTGATATATAGCTAAGAGTTCAATTAAGTTTTCTGTATATTTTTGAGCGTAAACAATATTGCCTTTGATAAAGTTAATTGGATTAGTAATTTCGTGAGCAATTCCGGCAACCATTTCTCCTAAACTAGACATTTTTTCATTATGAAGTAACTTGGTATTAGTTTCCTGTAGTTTTGCTATTGTTGCTTGTAGCTCCTCAATAACTTTTTCTAAACTTTGAGATTGTACGATAGTTGATTTTTCGGAAATATTTAATAATTGGTTTAATGTCTCTATTTCTGATTTAAGATTATCGATATATTTATGCTGTTTGTTTACATCTTTAACTCTATTAATAATATTATATTCTCCTGAGTTGATAAAAATTTTGTTGTCATCAAAAGGTAAAATTGCCATTTTGATATTTAAGGTTAAGTGACGCAATAAATCTAGAGTAACTGTTGGCAATTCTACTTTGAGAAAAATTAGTAAAATAAAAGTATCTCCTGAAGGTAATAAACCCCCACATCCAAGAACAGATTTAACATTAAAGGGGATTACAAATGATTTTTTTGCTGGAATATAAGGACTATCTAAAGCATCAGATACATAAAATATTTGACAAATTTGTTTTTCTACATCAACAAATAAACTTGGATCTGGTTGGATAAATATACCAGGCTCTAAACCTAATTGTTTTATAAGTTGAGATATCATTGGAGCTTTAGCGATCGCCTCTTCATTAACTAGGGGAATTGCTTGATGTCCTACTGATTTATCTCGATAATTCCATTCTGGTTTTTCACCAGTAGTTGCTAGTAGAGTTAAGCATTTTAAATCATCCTTAATCTCTGTTTTTTTCAAGATATTTTGTACATATTTTTGCAATTCAGGAGTTAATTTTCCGTAGGAATGAGTTTTAAATAAACGGATAAGCACACAAGATTTTTCTTGGGTTTGGAGATTAACTAAGTTTTCATATAGATACTTAATAATTACGTTACTAACTGCTTCCATACTCTGAGCATTTTTTCCCAACTGGCGTAGCATTAAACCACATTCAGATAAATCTCTGAAATTAAATTCAGTTAGGTCATACATAGGTTAGCTGTTTCCTGAAAAATGTTCAATCTAATTTTAACATCTCTGTAAGTCAATATTTAACTTTGTCAGCATTCAGCTATCAGCATATAAAGCACTTTTGAAGATGGTGAGGTAGTTCAACATTAATCTCTATTCCTTCTTTCCTAGGACCTACTCCCGTTGTATGCAACGTCCCTACCTACTCCCTAATATCCTAGATTTTTGTAGCTCCGAGACTCGAAAATTGTTGTAATTTTACTTATATATTTTTCCCAATGATATAAAGTAGAGACGCTGACTATAACGCCTCTACGAAAAGTTGAAAAAAATCAGACTGATCGGTCATCAGTTAATTGTTTCAATCCTGGGTTTAATAGACTAAATATATTTTTAAGTAAGCATTCAGCGGTCAGCTATTAATTTATTATCTTTGAAAGAAGAAGTATAATTTAAAGTTACTCTCAAAGCAGATTAACCAATCTTTCTCATTAACTAGAAAAAGCTAACTGCTAATAACTGAATGCTTACATTGTTAAAATTAGTAGTCTGAAGATTTTGCTAAATTTTAATCCTCTTCAAAGACCTAAATCATACTTAGCAACTTCAGCCATAGTCAACAATTTTTCCTCCCAATTTTTCCCTGTATTTTGTTGTAAATATTCTGCTAAAGAACCCCATCCATTTGACTGTAAATATAAATGAGTAGCAATTTGATGTTTACAAATTGTGTGACGATAAACCATATCAGCACAACTACAACCAATATTATTTACCTCAGCCACAGTTCCTTTAATTGGATTCCTAACCACAGAACTAACAGCAGTCAACTCAACTTCTAACTTTTCTAAAGCAGCTCGATTATATCTTTCGATAAAAGCGTGTATTTCCGAATAAATAATAAAATACTTGCCATTTTCTGCATTTATATTAATCCCAGAAGTCTGCAAATTATAACTTATAATTTTGCTAAAATGGCGCTGTTTAATTTGCAAAAAACAGAGCAAACAATTCAGAAATTTTGCTTTAGATAAAAAAGTGCTGCACCGTCCTTTTGAAGTTATATAAACTATTTGGGGAATTTGAGCAATCCCAACAAGTTTAAGACTTTCAATCTTAATTTCTAAGGGCACTAATGGCTGAATTTCTGAATTTAATTTTTCGGAAAAATGAGTGGATTTAATACCAATGCAATTAACCATGATATAATCCTCTTGTGATTTAACTTTTTAATCCAGGCGCTCTATGAAAAAGCCAATTCAGATGAGCGCCTTTCATATTACAATTATACTTCAAAAAACAGGTATTGACAACCTTTGAAAGTTAATTCCTGTAAAAGACTAAAGTCTTTACTACAAACTGAAGAAATCTCAACCAAAGGGGAGAGGGGGAGGAGGGGGAAGTGTGGGAAGTGTGGGGAGAAACAACAACCAGAGGAGTTGAATTAACTGTTTGAGGATGAATTGGAGCAGCTATTTTTCAGCTATTATATCAAGTAACATTAATTAGGGCTTGCTGATTAAATCTAAAAGCATTGACAGATAAAGGGTAAAGCCTTTTTGGGGCCTTTAAAAAGTGCGCCTGTTTCAGTTGATTTCGCTCAAAAAGTCAGCATAAAAGGCAGAATAATTGCAGAACAATCAAGGGACTCTCATATCTGACTACCTCATCTATAAATTCTCTGTTCCTCCTAACTACTCTCTACTCCCCCACTCCCATACTCCCATACTCCTTAAAAAGACTTTTTCA
>NZ_JAAHGT010001070.1 GCF_010672385.1 Okeania sp. SIO2F4 | reverse complement strand
AGTTTATGACAAATACTGGACTAAATTAAGAAGTGGATAATTTTCATTAATGGATAATGGATAATGAATAATTGATAATGAAAATTATATCTAATTATTAATTAATAATTACCTCTGGTTAAAACCGTACTTGATTGAAGCAAGTGTGGAAATATCCTAGCAATTTTTTATCCTTAACTGGAGTTACTTTAAATCTCTGGGTATTAATTATTAATTATTAATTATTAATTATTAATTATTCATAACTCGGTCAGAGATTACTTTTAACTTTTGACTTTTAACTTCATGTAGCACTATATAGCAATCCGTGCATTGGTCGTAACAAGTTTGATAATAATTTCTTTTAGCTGAAAACGTTTAAAATTATGACTCCTGACTCCTGTACGGGCGATTCGCG
This sequence comes from Okeania sp. SIO2F4, assembly GCF_010672385.1. GTDB lineage: Bacteria > Cyanobacteriota > Cyanobacteriia > Cyanobacteriales > Microcoleaceae > Trichodesmium. Next base: position 2,680 of record NZ_JAAHGT010001070.1, on the reverse strand, counting down.
AATCGCCCCTACTACCAAAATATTACAACCGATTAGAGGATTGCTATATAACCCAATCCTTGAGAAATTTTCCAATTTCTATAATATTATTTTTGAATTTTGACTTTTGAATTTTGACTTTACAAATATGAATACACCTAATAAACCATCTATTCCAGCTTTCCCTAATTCTCAGTCAAAACATGGTATAAGTCAAATATTTTCTAAACTATTGGGTCCTTTAGTTTTATTAGGTCCGGCAGGTTTATGGTTACTATTTTTATTAGTATTGCCGACTTTAGTAATTTTTGAGCTGAGTTTAGTAGAAAATATTCGACCAGGAGATTTAGTAATTCCTGACGGTATCGGTAACTATTTACGAGTTTTTGACTCCTTGAATTTAAAAGTAATTTGGCGTTCAATATATTTTGCTACAGGTACAACAATTTTATGTTTATTGTTAGGATTTCCTGTTGCTTATTGGATTGCTTTAATGTCGCCAAAACGGTGGCGAAATCTAATTTTATTGGGTTTTGTTTTGCCACTTTGGACTTCATCTTTGTTACGTTCTTATGCTTGGATTACAATTTTACGCCCTACTGGTGTATTAAACTCAATTATTGGAATTATCGGATTACCACCTTTGGAATTATTGAATCGAACTCCGGCAGTTTTGATTGGCATGAGTTATAGTTATTTACCTTATATTGTGACAGTTCTTTATGCTTCCTTAGAAAAATTAGACCGGAGATTATTAGAAGCATCATCTGATTTAGGTGCTACTCCTATACAAACTTTTTGGAAAGTAACAGTTCCCCAAAGTTTACCTGGTATTGCTGCAGGTTCTTTGTTGGTTTTTATTAGTTCTTTAGGAGATTTTGTTGACCCAGAATTATTAGGTGGTGCTTCGAGTATGACTGCTGCTAGATTAATTTATAACCAGTTTTTAGGAGCTACTCAAAATTGGGGTTTTGGTTCATCTTTGAGTATGGTTTTGATTTTAGGGGTGAGTATAGCGATCGCTCTTTTACTAAAATTTGGTGATGGTAGACCCTCTAAGTAAGTGTGGGGAGGATGGGGAGTGTGGGGAGATGGGGAGATGGGGAGATGGGGAGATGGGGAGATGGGGAGATGGGGAGATTGAATATTGAATATTGAATATTGAAGTATATATCGAATTACAGACATATATTATAGCAATTCTAAATAGGTTGTAACATTTAATCGTAGGGGTTTGGTCTCCAAACCCAAGCTAAATTAGGTTGTAACATTTGATCGTATTTTTTATTTACCACCTATATGAGTCAAAATTTTACTCAAGTTTAGATGAAAAACAAATGACAAATACAGTAACAACTCAAGAAGATAATATCCCAATAGATATGTCTAAATCTCAGATAAAACTTCAACTTTCTTGGCAGGTAATATTTACGGTTTTAATGTTCCTATTTATGTACTTGCCGATTTTTGTATTGACTTTTTATAGTTTTAATAAATCTAAATACAGTGCTGGATGGGAAGGTTTTACCCTGCAATGGTACGTCAAACTTTTTCAGGATACAAGAATTTTAACTGCTCTCCAAAATAGTTTAACTGTAGCTTTTTTTGCTGTAGCTGTTTCAGCAGTTATTGGTACTTTAATGGCAGTAGGTTTGACAAAATATAAGTTTCGTGGTAAGTCGTTATATCTAGGTATTTCTTATCTGCCATTAATTATTCCTGATATAGCGATCGCTGTGGCTACTTTAGTATTTTTAGCTGCACTGGCAATTAGATTAAGTTTATGGACAATTATTGCAGCTCATATTGTTTTTTGTTTAGCTTATGTAGGCTTAGTTGTCTCCACAAGATTAGCAGATTTAGACCCGAATTTAGAGGAAGCTGCCCTTGATTTAGGAGCAACACCATTAGAAGCTTTTATCAAAGTATTATTACCCCAATTAATACCAGGAATTTTGTCTGGTTGTCTGCTAGCTTTTGTACTAAGTATGGATGATTTTTTAATTGCTAGTTTTACTTCTGGGAGTGGAGCAACAACATTGCCAATGGAAATTTTTAGTCGAATTCGTACAGGGGTAAAACCAGATATTAATGCCCTAAGTGTAATTTTAATTGTAGGCTCAGGAGCAATAGCAATTATTGGAGAATTTTTGCGGAATAATGGTGAAACAAAGAAGAGGAATTAGTAGTATGATATCAAATCAGGGTAGTTATGATTTGCCGAATAAATCTGAAATATCTGAAAATTATGCTTTAATGAATTGTAAGCTATCAATTATCAACTATAAGTTATTAACTCATTATTTAGTCAGATTATTGATAGTCACATAATTTTTAAACACTTACCAATAGCTAATTTTGATGCCTAAAAATTATCATAATTAATTTTTAAAGTTATCGGCATTTATCATTATTCTATATAATAAATATATATAAATTATGATTAATTTAAGGGAATAGCAAAAAATAAATTATCCAATTTTTGGAATAGACTCTATTCCCTGCTCCCTAATCCCTACTCCCTAATCCCTACAGCGGTTTTTTTATGGGTAGACCACATTAGGGACGTTCCATAGAACGTCCCTACAAGATTTTGCTTATCAAGTGAGGTCTAGCTTTTTTTTCACAGTTTTAGTCGAGATTATTAAGAAAGCTGGACATGATATAACTCAAGATAATTTATATGCGAGAAAATCCCAAC
>NZ_JAAHGT010000107.1 GCF_010672385.1 Okeania sp. SIO2F4 | reverse complement strand
CTAATTCTGGCGCAGGTGCTTTTTCCTGCTTAACTATTGTTTCTGTTGCTGGAAAACTGCATTTATTTAAAGCTGTACTCAATGCTTCTCGACGAACTGGTTTACTAATATAGTCATCCATACCAGCACCTAGACATTTTTCACGATCGCCTTCCATAGCATTAGCAGTCATGGCAATAATACAGGGGCGTTTCTCTTTTTCCCATTCAGCACAGATTTGGCGTGTAGCAGTTAAACCATCCATTTCTGGCATTTGTACATCCATCAATACCACATCATAAGACTGACGATATAAAGCTGCTAATACCTCTAAACCATTTGCTGCGATATCAGCTCGATATCCTAAATTTTTCAGAATATTAATTGCCACTTTTTGGTTAACGACATTATCTTCAGCTAAGAGAATTTTCAGAGGTAATATTTCTGCTAATTTGACATCTGATTCACTTTGGGATTTTGGTTTACCATCAACTATATTTCCTTTCATTATTCCTACTAACACTTTCTCAATTTGAGATTGTTTAATTGGCTTATTTAGATAAGTAGTAGCATTTATATTAGCCCTGGTATTTGATAATTCTTGAGCTAAAGAACTCAGAAAAACTATAGGTAACTCCTGACAACTGCCAAGTTTACGAATTTCCCTAGCTAGAGTTATGCCATCCATTCCACGCATTTGTATATCTATAATCGCAAGATCAAATTTCTCTCCTGAGTGTAGTATATTTATCGCTTCATAACCACTACTTACAGCTTGGGAAATCATCCCCAGAGATTCTGATTGAAATGTCAACACTTGCCTATTCGTAGCATTGTCATCAACGATTAACAAATGTTTATTTTGTAATAATTTATGAGTTCCATTTTCCTGCTCAAGACATGAACTATTAGGAATAGCAGGAGATACTATCGTAAAGAAAAAACTCGAACCAACATCTGGTTCAGTCTCTACCCACATTGTTCCTCCCATAATTTCAGTTAACCGTTTGCTGATAGCTAATCCCAATCCCGTGCCACCATAGTAACGAGTTGTAGAAGCATCAACTTGACTAAAAGGCTTAAATAGACGATTCCTCAGATCGCCTGGAATACCAATACCAGTGTCTTTAACCGCGAATTTGATTGTGTAGAAAATAGGACAGGGAGTATTTGGTTGAGTACATTCTGTTTGATTGGGAATGGGGCAATACCGATTTTCAGAAGAGTTGAAGTCTGGGTTTTGAGGTGAAGCAGTAACTGATACAACTACTTCCCCAGTCTCTGTAAACTTAACCCCATTACTGAGAAGATTAACTAATATTTGGCGCAAGCGAGTTATATCTCCAAGTATAACTTCAGGAGTTTGTGGATCTATTAGATAAGCTAGCTCTAACTTTTTCTCGGCAGCTCTTGGCGCTAACAAATCTAGACATTCTTCTATGCAAGTTCGGAGATTAAAAGGTTGTTCCTCTAAGTCTAATTTGCCAGACTCAATTTTGGAGAAATCAAGAATATCATTAATTAAGATCAACAAAGAATCCCCACTATTGCGGATAATTTCCACAAAATCTTGCTGTTGTAGGTTGAGTGGTGTATCTAAGAGTAAACCTGCCATCCCAATGACTGCATTCATGGGAGTACGAATTTCGTGACTCATTGTTGCGAGGAATTCACTCTTGGTTCGATTAGCAATTTCGGCTGCTTCTTTGGCAATTTTCAATTCATCTTCTGCTCGTTTCTTTCCTGTAATATCTGTTATTGTGCCAACAAGACGATATGGTTTATTTTGCTTGTCACGAATACATTTACCTTTAGCAAATATCCATACATAATTCCCATCTCGATGTTTAATTCTATGGGTATTCTCATAAAGTTCTGTTTTTCCTTCTAAATGTGCTTTTACATCTTGAATAAATGCTTCTAAATCATCTGGATGTATATTACCTGACCAAGTAGACAAGATATTGGGAAGTGGGTTGTTTTCATAGCCAATAATTCTCATCCATGTTGGTGAGTAATAAACTTCATTTGTTTGTATATTCCAATCCCAGATACCATCGTTTGTACCTGAGACAGCAAGTTCATAGCGTTCTTCGCGATCGCTTAAAATTGATTCGATCCGACGACGCTGGATAATTTCTGCACTTAAGGCTTCATTTTTTTTGTTTAGTTCTTCAGTTCTTTCTGCAACTCGTTTTTCTAAGGTGGCATTTGTGTGCTTGATTTCTATAAATTTTTCCTGTAGTGCTGCTACCATTAACTGAAAGTTGGCAGTCAGGGTATTAATCTCTGAAATTCTACTCCGTGGGAAATCTGTAGGAACTGATTCTGACAAAAGTTTTTGAGGTAAGTCTGTAGTTACTTGCGTTAGTTTTAACATCGGCGCTACTAATCTTTTACTAACCCAGACTGATGTAATTAATCCTAAGACTGCTATTATTTGCATTGTAGCTAGATTTTTAATGTAGCTCGTATCTAAATATTCAATATAGGGAGCTGTTGCTTGCTTGATATATAAATACCAGGCAATATCTGAAGTTACCTTGACCTTCACTCCATAAAATGATTGTTTCCACCGTTTTATTTCTGCCATTCCTGGTGTTTTTGGTTGCCACTTAAAAATATCTCCATCATAGTAGATATTTCCTGTTTCCAGTAAGTCGAATTTTTCTCGAATACTTACTACTGAATGACTGTCAGCAATTATATAGTTGTCACCATCCACGAGTATTACTTCTATTCCCTTTACTTGGGTATTTAGTTCAATAAATTTACTGACTTGACTTAAGTCTAGAGAACCATAAGCAATTCCCTCAAACCGATCATTTCTGACTACTGGTATTACAATACCAATATGGGGTGTAATAGAAGCTCTATCTCTATGAACATTTGTAATTTCTGGTTCTAATTTTTTTGCCATCTTCCTCAGATTATAGCGATCGGATATGTTTAAGTTAAACATTGATTCTCCAGCTTCATTAAATTCTGGTTGAGCAGCAATTATGTTACCACTAGCATCAGTAACATAAATTTTGAGAAAAGAGGGAAATGTTTTTTTGATTACTGATATACTTTGTTGTAAAGTTGCTTTTGAGCGATCTGGTGCTTGAGTTCCTATTTTTGCTAATTCTGCTATAGCGTTGAGATGTTCTTCATACCAATATTTTAAGTTATTTGCTATAGGTGCTTTTGCAGCCATTAGTTCTTTTTGAATATCGTTTTCAATAGTATCCACTATATGTTGACCATTAAATATGGTGAGTGTTAAAGCTGGAAATAAAATAAATGCCATTAACAAATTAAATATAGTTTTTTGAAATGAAGATTGTTTTTTTTCTCTGGGAAAACCAACGAATTTATGTATTGGTAAATAAGTGATAATTAAGTTAGCAATTAAGGCGTTAAAGAAGCCATTAACTGATTGCTTCAACATAATTAATAGAGTTTGTGTCGTACTTACATCCAATACAAATCGATAAAATAATACCACTAAAGGCATCCCCAGAAAAATCCAGTATATTCCATCTAGCAACACCATATTTTTATAACGCTGCCGATTTAAAATTACTCCGACAAAGGTTGCTTCTAGAGTAAAAATAATAATTGCATAGGGATGATTCCATAAAAAGTATGTATGGCTACTAGCAATCAAGGCCGCTAAAGTGCCCCATCGAATTCCGTAAAGATAAACTACTATTAAGCTTGCTATACTACCGAAGAGAAAATCTACCCCAAAAAACAAATGTATTTTGAAGAAGTTACCTAAGTAACCTAGTATAATTAACAAGATTGGTATCAATATAAATTTAGGATTAGTAATTTTTGGTGATTTGTTTTTTTTATGAAAAAAGTTCATGTTTTTCACCTCTTGTTTTTCAGATATAAAAAATTATCCAATTAATTTTTATTAATTTTAATCAAGAATAATCATCAACTATGTAAAAGCCTGGATATAAACATTATATTATCAAGACTTACACAAAAAATGAAATTATACACCATTTGTAGGGGTTAACGGCCGTTAATCCCTACTATCTGTGGTGGTTATGCGTAAGTCCTGATTATATTTAGGGCTTGCTGATTAAATATAAAAGCATTGAAATATAAAGGTGCCTTTTTGGAACCTTTAAAAAGTGCGCCTGTTTCAGTCTAAAACCCTCAAAAAGTTAGTATTTTAGGCAGACAACAGCAGAAAAATCACTCTGACAATTCTTACTCTTACCTCCTCGCTCCCATACCATTTCTCCTGTCTCCTGTCTCCTGACTCCTGACTCCTAGCCATACCATGCATACTTTTTCAGCAAACCCTATTTAATTCGTTGAATTAGTAATAAAATTATAGTAGTTTTCACAAAGATGGTACACACTCCTAAGAACAAAAACTTTTGTAGGGACGTTCCATGGAACGTCCCTACTTTGGTCTACCTAAGTGAAAACTGCTATAAGAATTTCCGGTAGGGGTTTATATCAAATCAAATCCGCTCGGGTTCGGTAAAAAAATTGGCGTTGGTTAATCGAGCTATGAAATCTAAGGAGCGTGTTATCAGAAACCGGGTTTGTTGGAGACAGATGTCAGTATGTTCAATAATTAATAATTAATAATTAATTATTACCTCTTCTTAAAATAGATAGGATTGGTTAAAAAAGGAAATTTTTTTCTTTTTTCTCCTTGCTCATGAGAGGCTTTAAACCTTTATTTTTCGGTAAGATATCTAATAGACCTCTCCAGAAAAGAGGGAATAGGGAACACTTAACTGGAAGGGGGAGTAATTGATAATTTATGGATAAGAATTGATTTGATTTTTTATTTTTGGAGAAGTCTAATACAAACCCGGTTTCTACACTTGAAAAATCATAGCAAAAATCACCAATAATGCCGAGTTATTTTCCCCTACCTCCCTACTCCCTACTCCCCACTCCCTACTCCCTACTCCCTAATAACTCCAAAATATTAACTTCTGAGATTTACCTTCAGTTTATCAACCAAAGCATCTCTAACTTTTTGCTGTACCGGGTCAACATCCGCATCAGTCAGAGTTCGATCGCTCACCCGATAAACCAACCTAAAAGCTAAACTTCTTTGACCATCGGGTACATTTTCACCCCGATATTCATCAAATAATTCTATAGATTCCAATAACTTACCAGCAGCTTGAGAAATTACCTGTTTAATCTCATTCACAGATACCTCAACTGGTACAAAGAAAGCAATATCTCGGTCTGCTGGAGGGAATGTAGAATAACCACTAAACTTGCGTCTGACAATATTTCCTTGAGTCATTACTGACACCAACACTGCCAAGTCAAGTTGAAAAACATAAACCTCATCTGGCAACTCTCGCTCTTGCCGTAGTTGAGGATGTAGTTGCCCAAAAACACCGATATATTTGCCTTGCAACCATAATGATGCTGTCCGACCTGGATGCAACAGAGAATTTTCGGAGTTTGGTTTGTACTCCACTCTCAAATAGAGTCGTTCAAAAACCTGTTCTAAAATACCTTTAGCTTCAAACCAACTCAGAGGTTGTTCCTTACCTCCCCGCGTCCAACTTTTGACACCATTACTAATAATTCCAGCGATCGCCTCTGCTTCTTGAAATTTTTCTTCCTCTTTCCAGAAAAGACGACCTATCTCAAATCCATTCAATACTCCGTTTCCTTGTTCCAGGTTATATTGAAAAGCATCAATAAGTCCGGTTAGAAGTTCTGTACGGAGAGCAGAATATTCCACAAATAGAGGGTTAGCGATCGCTATTTGATTTTCCCCACCTTGTTTTACCAAAGAATAGTGCATCAATTCTGTTAACCCCGCACCCCGGAAAGCTGCTCGAAGACTACGGAGCGCCAACTGTTCTGGTGGCAAATAACCTGCTGCACCTTTATTTGGTAGAGTTTCACAGAAATTATCGTATCCGTACAAACGTGCAACTTCTTCGATCAAGTCTATTTCTCGTTCTAGGTCTCGATAACGATAGGGAGGTACTGTAACATTCCAAACTACCGCCTCTGTAGTTTCCGTTCTCACCAAACCACATCCTAAAGATGTGAGAATACCTTCAACTTCTTCTGGTTGCAGAAAAGATTCATATAGAGTACCTTCACCCCGTTTCAATGGTCCTAAAATTTCATTAATTCGGTCGAGACGCAAAGATACTTCACGGGTGACAGTTAGATGGTCTCCTGCGGAGCTAAAAGTTTCTTGCTGAGTAACATTTCCCCCAGCGAGTTCTGTAATTAGCATAATTGCTCGACGACAAGCTAATGCTAATTCTGCTTGGTTCACCCCCCGTTCAAATCTTGTGGATGCTTCTGTGCGTAGACCTTGAGTTCGAGCTGAACGACGAATAGCAATGGGAGCAAAAATTGCTGCTTCTAAGAATAGATTTTTGGTATTGTCATCAACTTCTGTTTCTTCTCCACCCATTACTCCTGCTAAAGCAACTGGTTTGTCATTAGCTGTAATTACTAAAGTTTCAGCTTCCAGAGTCCGGTTTTGACTGTCCAGGGTAATCAAAGATTCTTTCGGTTTTCCATAACGAACTCCAATTGTCAAGGACTCATTCCCTGTAATGGCTGTAATTTTGTCTTGGTCAAAGCCATGAAGTGGCTGACCCCACTCTAACAGAATATAGTTAGTAATATCTACCACATTATTGATAGCTCTTATACCAGCAGCTTCTAATCGCTGTTTTAACCATTCTGGTGAAGGACCAATTTTTACTCCTGTGATGACAGTACCAATATAGATGGGGCAAGCTTCCGATTCTGAGATATCTATTTTGAGATTATTCTGGGTGTCTTGATTTGTAATGAGAATCCCAGAAGCATCTGGTATTCTGAGGGATGCTCCAGTTAGGGATGCTACTTCTCGGGCTACGCCGATCATACTCAGGGCATCAGCACGATTTGCCGTTGTTGTCAAGTCTAAAATTACATCATCTAGACCGAGTAAAGGCCCTACATCACTTCCTAACTGGGGATTTTCCAGCTCAAATATATGAATACCTTCAGACTCTTTTGTTAAGCCCAGTTCCGACAAGGAACAAATCATTCCTTCCGAGGGGACTCCCCGGAGTTTACTCTTTTTGATCTTTAAGTCAATGGCAGACAAATAGGCGCCAATGGTAGCTACTGCGACATAAATATCTGCTTTGGCGTTAGAAGCTCCACAGACAATATTTAATGGGTCTGGCTGACCAATGTCCACTTGGCAAACTTTGAGTTTATCAGCATTGGGGTGTTTGTTAGCTTCTAGTATTTTTCCTAATACTACTCCTGCTGACCAAGTGCTTCTATCTTCTATTTCTTCTACCTCAAAACCTGCCATTGTCAGAGTTTCGGCTAAGTCTTCTGGAGTAATTTTGATATCTACCAGTTCCCGCAACCAGTTCAGAGAAATACGCATTCTTTAATAATTCCCAATCTTTAGGCATAGTAGTAGCGTCTCTAGACTAAAATTGTTGGTAAAACCTAACCCCCCAACCCCACAACTATCGCCCTTACCCCACGAGTGAAAGGGGGGAAGACCGAAGGGGGATAATCTCTCCCCTCTCCTTGCAGGAGAGGGGTCGGGGGAGAGGTCTTCCAGGTTGCTGAAACTTACCCACAATAATTGTTGGTAAAACCTAACCCCCCAACCCCACAACTATCCCCCCTTACCCCACGAGTGAAAGGGGGCAGGACCGAAGGGGGAGAATCTCTGGGGGAGAGGTCTTCCAGGTTGCTGAAACTTACCCACAATTTTAGTCTAGACGAGCTAGTAGAGCAAATATGTTGCTCTTGGGCCATATTTATGACCTCAAGTAACATTTTATCTCTCTAATGGTTGGGGTTTTCATGAAGTCAGAAGTCAGAAGTCAGAAGTCAGAAGTTATCCCTGACTAAGTTTGAGCGTTTATAAATGTCCTAAACTATTTGCGTAGTGCTATATAATTTGTTTAGTAATTACGTCATGACAATTTTATCGAATAATGTTATATGCTCTGTGTTTATCAAAATAATTGGGTCGCTTCAATAATTGTTAATTATTAATTATTAATTATTAATTATTAATTATTGAAAAACTCTCTCTCATCAACTCACTACACTCAAGCTGGAAATTCCCAAATGCTTTTGAGTAGCTAAATATTTCTACGGAGTGATAATTTATTAATACTTAATAGTTATGGTTTACTACTATGATAAAAATATATTTGATTGTTATTGTAATGATAACTTGAGGGATAAAATTTAGATCAAACATTCCTCTTAGACAAAATCCGGTTATATAATATATCTTGATAATTCTATAATTACTTCAAGGCTTCAATCCCCACATCTCCCCCAACTATATAATAAGTATTCAACCAGATTTGATATTAAGAGTGGGATTTTAATCAACATTTTTTTGATGTGAGATGTGTTTGGAGAAAAACTATAGAGCAGGATTCACATGATAGATAAGTATAATGTTAATATGACCAGATTAATCAAGTTAACTATCTAAGCAAGCCTGTTGAACAAATGTTTGGCAGATCTATCTCTGATGGGAAAAAAATATATATACTATGACTCAAAAGCAACTGGGAGCTACTCTCAATGTCTGAAATTTTAGGTAATACCTATTGTCTGTGGTCAAATATTTAGGAATTGGCCTTTGTTTAGTAACTTTGTTGTGAATAGATTGGTCGTTTCAAGAAAAAATCAAATTAACTAATATTATTGAATTAAGATGAGCTATTGTATAAATCCAGCCTGTCCTCAACCTCAAAATCCAAATAGTGTTAATAAATGTCAAGCTTGTGGTTCAGAGTTAATTTTGCGCGATCGCTATGAAATTATTCAACCTCTTGGTAAAGGAGGTTTCGGAGCAACTTTTCTGGCTAAGGATATGTCTTTGCCTGGAGATCCAATTTGTGTAATCAAGGAATTACGACCATCTACAACAACAACAAGTGTATTAGAGATGGCTCGAAAATTATTTGAGCGAGAGGCAGAAACTCTGGGAAAAATTGGCCATCATCCCCAAATCCCTAGATTATTAGGTTATTTTGAATGGAAGAAACATTTTCATTTAGTTCAGGAATATGTAAGTGGTTCAACCTTAAAACAGGAAGTCAAAAAACAGGGTCTATTTACAGAAGAACAAGCGAAAAAGTTTATCATTGAAATTTTGCCAGTGATAGATTATATCCACACTCAAGGAGTAATTCACCGGGATATTAAACCTGCGAATATTATCCGGCGAAGTCAAGATGGTCATTTAGTTCTGATTGACTTTGGCGCTGTCAAAGATCATGTTAGCCAAACTCACCTATCAGATAGTACAGGAGAAACTGCTTTTACAAATATATCTATCGGTACTTCAGGTTTTGCACCACCAGAACAAATGGCTTTGCGACCTGTATATGCAAGTGATATTTATGCTTTGGGAGTAACTACTATTTTCCTCCTGACAGGAAAAACACCAAATACTCTTGGTTACGATCAGATTAATGGTGAAATTCTCTGGCGTCCTCAAGTGAATGTTAGCGATCGGTTTGGGGAAGTGTTGGAGAAAATGTTAGAAGTTTCTGTACGACATCGCTTCCAGTCAGCAAAAGAACTTTTAGCAGCTTTGAATACAAAAAAAACTGAGAAAAAACAGGTGCAACCTACTCTAGATGATGCTACCAAGACTTTATTTGGAGATGAACCTACAGTTTTTAATGACAATCAAAATGATGTTTCATGGATGTCTCCGAGCACTCAAGTTGCTCAAAAAATTCGAGAACGCAAAACTCGTTTAGAAAAAAACTCTACAACTCGAGTTCGACCCCATTCTGCTAAGATGAAGCAAGAAGTTACTCAAGGATATTTGACGATAGTACCCCCAAAAAACAAAGCAAGTAATCGAGCAGAATTGGGTAGTAGAAAAATTCCAACTAAATGGACGGCAGCAACGTTGCGTAGTGCTTATGTCAAAGGTAGAAGAGATTTTGCTGATTGTAATTTAAGTCGCTTGAATTTGCGTAATGCTAAGTTGTCTGGAGCTAATTTTTATGGAGCTAATTTACATGAAGCTAATTTAGAAGGTGCAGATTTATCTGATGCTAATCTTGGTCATGTTAATTTAACAGATACTGTGCTTAAAAATGCAAATCTTAATAAAGCTTATTTAAGTACAGCTAGTTTGGCTGGTTGTAACTTGCAAGATGCAGATATGACAAATGCTTATTTGAATGGAGCAAATTTACGGGGTGCTAATTTATGTGGTACTAACTTGACAAATGCAATGGTAAGCGATCGTCAACTAGGTATGGCTAAAACTAACTGGTGGACAATTATGCCCAATGGTAAAAGAGGTTCGGGATTTTAAAATAGTGGGTGTTTAATACTATTATGTAATATAATAGTGGCCGAAAAAATTCCGGTGTTAGTTATGATGCTCGAAAAGTTTTTTTATGCCACAATAATTACGCTATTACTACCTATTTTATTAGGAATTTATCCTTTTTCCCAACCTAAAACTTTGAAGCTTAAGGAAGTGACACAGAGATATAATCCTGTTCAAAGCTATGTTGATAAATTTTCTGTTATTTTTCCAAGTTAATTTATTGAGAGAATTACTCCCATATACCCACGTCAAATGACGTGGGATATTATTAGCAACCTGAGAATTTCTATAAACCTAATGACTTCCTGACCATGTCACCCACTTATGAGATACACCTAAATGAGAGGAGGCTTCACTTAATTCGGCTTGATTAATATTGGCTCCTGTTAAATCTGCGCCACTCATTTCTACCTCATCGAGGGTGGCCCCAATTAAGTCTGCATTGGCGAGGTTAGCACTACGCAGATCGGCTCGTCGCAAATTGGCCCGTCCTAATTTTGCTCCTGTCAGGTCAGCACCAATCAGGTTAACATCACTTAAGTTGGCACTACGCAAGTCTGCATTACTAAGGTCAGCACCCGATAGGTTTGCTTGGCTAAAATCTACTCCATTTAGTTTAGCTTCACTTAAGTCAGCCCCACTCAAATCAGCTTGCTTCAAATTAGCCATTGTCAATTTTGCCCCAAGCAGATTTGCATTGTTGAGGCAAATTCCTCGGAAGTAACGTTTTCCTATAGAGTAGCGACTCAGGAATTTTTGAGCATCCATATTGTTCGACTCCTTTTGATAAAATTCGTTTTCTAAAGATGGTTTATATTTTTAATAGTGGCAGAAGTATAAAAAAATGTAGCACAAACTACATAAAACTTTAAAACTGTGTAAATTTATATGAAGTGAAATTTAGAGAGTTATTGGCAGGTAATATCATGTCTGGTTAAATAGCCGTTAACCCCTTACTATATATGGCGGTTATGCGTAAGTCCTGTTAGTTATAAAAAACTTTCTTCTCTTCTTCCTTCTTCTTCCCTCCTGAGGACTGATATCACATCCGCTTGCTTCGGTGTTATAAGAAACCGGGTTTATGGGAGACAGATTTCAGTATATAGATAGGCATTTCATATAAATTCGGTTTCTCTGCTTTAGTATTCAACTTCCCTCCTGAGGACTGAGGACTGATGACTGATGACTCACAACAGTTATTTATAAGTATTAAACCAGACATCGTATAATATCATGTGCGGTTGAACAGTTATAATTAAAGTTTGTAGTAGGACTTGAGCAAAAAGTATGTATCGGGCTGAGAGCTTTACTACAAACCATATACTTTTTTTGATCGCGCTCTTATCCGGACATGATCTAATAGTTAATTTTTGTAAAAAAAATAGGGTAGACAAATGTTTATTTATCTACCCTACTTTAAATCCTCCTACTATCTGATAATAAAGTCATCAACTTCAAGCAATGCTTGATTACTTAAAGTCGCAAATTGACCACCATCACCAAAACCATCAGCACTACCATTGGTATTGTAGAATAACTGACCATTATTTGTGTTGTAAACAATTACAGCTTCAGAAGTTGCAGCAGCATTATTATCAGTAACAGTCGCAAATTCTACCTCTATATCATTAATAGCTGTAAATGTAGTTCGATCTAAAAGGATTTTATCTCGACCAACAACAAAGTCAGTAATTTCATCCACACCAATATCATCAGAATCAAATTCTTGATTTGTAGCAAAGATGAAACGGTCAATACTCGCTCCACCAGTTAAGACGTCATCTCCACGACCACCATTGAAGCGATCGCGACCTTGACCGCCATTCATTTTATCGTTGCCATCCCCACCAAAGAGATGGTCAAAACCAAGACGACCTTCTAAAACATCGTCACCATCTTGACCATACAGGGAGTCATTACCGCGACTGCCAATAATTGAGTCGTCACCATCATTACCTGCCAGGATATCATTACCAGCAAGTCCAGTAATAGTATCGTTACCAGTACCACCACTGAGTGCTTCTGCTTGAGGAGTACCTGGAATAGACTGGTCTGGGTCAGGAGGAGGAAACGTAACTTCTTCTATGGTTGTGGCGATCGTATTGTTTGATTCGTCAGTTTCAATGACATCATCAAAGATGTTAATCACCATACCAATTTGATAATCTGTGTCCTCATCCCAATCAAACTCATCTTCAGTAGGTAGTAAAATAGTTTGGGTAAACTCGTCGGTACTACTGTTACCAGGCAAATCTTCTATGAAAGTAAAATCAAGGGGCAGGAAGTTTTCCGGTATATCGGTATTATCCTCGGAGAAGTAGAAGTCTCGCAAAACGTCTGCAGCAGTATCTGGGTCAAGATTAGCTTCAGATAAGAAAAAGTCTACATCGAATCCAGTAGCATCATCACTACCATTGTTGTCTACAGAAAAGTCAACATCAATCAACTCACCAGGGCGAACTTCTGGTGAAGTAATTTCCAGTAATTGACTAGATAGGTCGATATCATTCTCAAAAGTGGAGAGAAATACTTCTAGGTTAATATTACCAAATGCACCATCGAACCCATCCACGGCTATGTTGTAAGTTTCGTTTGCCTCTACATCAAAGATAATCTCACTTTGGGCACCAAAATCTACAGTATCATCATTGCTAGCTACTTCAGTTAATTCAGCAAGGGTAGAACCAGTGTAAGCTGCTAGTATGGTGTCAAAGTTACTACCATCAGTGTTGATGGTTACAGTACCAGATTCGGGGGCAGTATAAGTCCACCACAGAGATGCACCACCATCGTTTTCAGCATGAGCTGGTTCTCCTGGTTCGCTAGTAGCAGCCTCGTTTCTGCCTGTGAAAATATTAGTGTCATTTAAAGAAATCCTGTTGGCAAAGTTGTCGTTGGCGAGAAGATCCGTCTGTAACGACAAAGCTAACTCAACATCCCCTGCTGCTCCATCGAACCCATCTACTGCAATTTTATAGTTAGTTCCAGCTTCTACTGCAAACAGGATTTGACTTTGTGTTCCGAATCCACCATCATCATTGCTTGCTACTTCGGTTAATTCCAGGAGGGATGAACCCGTGTAAGCTGCTAAAAGTGTGTCGAAATTGCTATTAAAGGTGTCGATATTCACTAATCCCGATTCGGGTGCTGTCCAATCCCACCAGATGGAACTGCCACCATCGTTTTCTGCATGGTTAGGTTCATCTGATTCTTTGGAAGCATTAACGTTATTAGCAGTTGCGTTAGCAGAAGTACCAGCAAGAGTAGCACTGTCAGCAAAATTATCGTTGGCTATGGGTGTAGTTTGCTGGACTAAATCTAGAACAATATTGCCCTGTTCCCCTGAAAATCCATCGACAGCAATTTTATAATTTGTGCCTTCAACAGCTTCAAAAGTTACTAAACTTTCTAATTCTTGACCACTATCATCGTCACTGGCAACTTCAGTTAGGTCTGAGACAGAATCACCTGTATAAATCGCCAATACAGTATCAAAATCGCTACCATTAGTTGTTATAGTAACTGGGCTAGATGTGGGTGCTGTCCAATTCCACCAAACGGAGCTGCCTCCATTTTCCTCAAGCTCATTTTCAGCATGAAGAGGTTCTCCATCTTCAGTGGTTGCTTCAAAGTTGAAGGCTTCAACGTTAGCAGCAGAACCTGTTAATGGAAGACTGTTGGATAAGTTATCGTTTTCTACATCTGGTACTTCTTGTAAAACGTTGAGGACAATTTCACCTGTCTGATTAGAAACTCCATCTACTGCAAAATGATATGTTGTTCCTTCTACAGCATCAAAAACAATTTCACTTTGAAGATTGTTAGGAGTGCTGTTGTCGTTGCTAGCAATTTCAGTCAAGTCTGAGACGGAATTACCTGTATATGCAGTCAATATAGTATCAAAGTTACTGCCGAAAGTATCTACCGTTACCTGCCCAGAAGTTGGAGCATCCCAACTCCACCAGACAGAGTTATTCTCTTCTTGCTGAGAACCACTAGCTGTTTCTTCAGGTTCAGAAGTTGCCCCTTCGTTTGTGCCGACAGTTCTTGATCTAATTGATCTAATAGAGTTGCTATTTTGGAAATTATCATTTTCGACTCGATCGGGTTCCAGTTCTAATGCAGCAGCCAGGTCAAGTCTGGGTGTGGTAACGTTATTCCGGTGGTCTGTAACTGGTGTGCCACTATCAAGCAACCGTTGCAGAATTTGGTCAGCAGTGTCATTGGGGAAGGCTTCACCCAAGACAGCAACAGCTCCTGCAACATGAGGTGCTGCCTGAGAAGTGCCTTGTTGTCTTACACCTCCAGCAGTGATATACGATCCTGGTGCTAATATATCTAGAAATGGGGCACTGTCGGAAAAAAGTGGTACTCGATCGACGGTTATGTTATCAATAATTTCGCCATCTTCATCTTTAATAGTACCTGTGGAGTCATACACCGCACCAACAGATACTCCACTTTCAATACCTGCAGGGAATCCCAGTCCATCTTTAAAGCCGTCATTCCCAGAAGCCAAAATAGGAATAATTCCTGCCGATCTTGCACTATTAAGTGTTTGAACCCAACGAATATCAATACCCTCAGGAAGTTTTTCTCCATTCGCAGAAATTTCTTCTGTTATCTTGAAGTTCTCGAAACCAAGACTCAGGTTCATGGCCTTAATATTGAACTGATTTTTGTTTTGAATTGACCAGTTAATTGCCTCAAAAACATCTATTTCTTCAAAACTATCTTTATTTCTAAAAACATCCAGTGCCAAAATATCAGCACCTGGTGCAACTCCAGCAACAATCGCACTAACGTTAGTTCCATGTCGTCCCTCATCATCCTCAACACCATCATCAATGCCAAAGTCCCGGGAAAATACTACTCTTCCCTCTAATCCTTCAGCATCTGTTATTGCTCCTGAATCCAAAACAGCAACAGCTGTACCTTCCCCAGTAAATCCGCTTGCTTCTGCTTGTGGTTGATTGATTAAAGGTAGACTTTCTTGTAGCAACGGTTGAAATATTTGGGGAACCGATGCTTGTAAAACATCAGAATTTTCTAACAGTTCCTCCAAAGGTACTTCTGAATCAAATCGAATGAAAGAAATTGGTAGGTGTGAATAATCATCTATAATTTCAAACCCTGCTGGTAAACCAGAAAGTACCTCTGTTTTTAATTCTGTCAGCAATTCAGATTTGTAATCCAGATATACATCGCTACCTGCCTCAAATTCCCCCTGTTGTATTAGGGATTCTACGAGTGCATCTATTTCAGCACTATCAAATGAAACAAGAAGTTCTTGGGATTTTCCATTGGTCAACCCTCCGATCGCATCCTCCGATACTTTCTCGGATATGGGAGTATTAGTATACTTTTGCCCTGAAGTTTTATCTGCAGTTTGATTCATTATTTAGTTAGTTTCCAAAGAAAAAAAAAAGCATGATTTCCAAGAAATCATGCTTTTTTTTATTTGTCAATACGTCATACTAAATCCGGGTTATTAAACCAACTTTTCAAAAAATTCTCTTTAACCATCTCCCGATATCTTCTACACTCCATATTATCATCTGCACAAAAGGGTACTTTATTAACCGGATTTGGTATCCTACCGTTTTGAAGAATCCCCACAATATCAAAGTCCTACTGATATAAAATCCGATTGAACAGTTGTCCGCAGCGACGAAGCGGAAGCAATCTCTTATACCCCTGAGATTGCTTCCTTCCACTCCGTTACAGTCGCTGCGGACGCAGGCTATAGTGATATCCAGATTTGATATGAGAGATACTTCTAAGCACTCAAATATAGCCAATATCGATGGATGAGTATAATTGCTATTGACATATTAGCCACTTCAAATATAGCCAATATCGATAGAATGAGTATTAATTGCTATTGACATATTAGCAACTTCAAGATATAGCAATCCGCCCAGAGGTTGTGAACAATACATCTGTTCAATAATTAATAATTAACAATTAATAATTAATAATTACCTCTTCTTGAAACAGATAGGATTGGCTAAGCGGATTTGATATTATTCAGTCAGGACTTATATAGAATCCGGTTGAACAGTCGTCCGCAGCGACGAAGCGGAAGCAATCTCGCGTCACCCCTGAGATTGCTTCCTTCCACTCCGTTCCAGTCGCTGCGGACGCAAGCTATAGTAATTATTCGGATTCTATATTACACAGAAACGCCAT
>NZ_JAAHGT010001069.1 GCF_010672385.1 Okeania sp. SIO2F4 | reverse complement strand
GAATTCTCAATTTGGAGTTTTGAGAATCTTACACTTTGAGAATTTGCCAATTTTTATTCTGCCTTTGAGTAAGTAGATCGGCAAAATTTTACTCTCTGTGGAAAATTACTTCAGCTAGAAAATTTGCCGAAATTTTCTGAATTCTCAATTTGGAGTTTTGAGAATCTTACACTTTGAGAATTTGCCAATTTTTATTCTGCCTTTGAGTAAGTAGATCGGCAAAATTTTACTCTCTGTGGAAAATTACTTCAGCTAGAAAATTTGCTGAAATTTCCAGAGTTCTCTGTTCTGAGTTTTGAGAATCTTACACTTTGAGAATTTGGCGATTTTGATTTTGTCTTAATATCAAGTTAGGTGGAAAAATTAAACTCCAAGTAATCATTCTAGCAAGTAATTTTTCCAAAGATATTCTGACTCGTGACTCCTGACTCCTGACTCGTCTCAATCAAACAAATCAGAACTTTTCAAACTTTTACCAGCTTCATCTTTTTTAGATAATTTCACCTCAATTCCATCTAAAGGCCAACTAATCCCAATCTCTGGATCGTTCCATAGAATTGAACGCTCATATTCCGGTGCATAATAATCAGTAGTCTTATACAAAACATCAGCAGTTTCAGACACTACTAAAAAACCATGAGCAAAACCAGGAGGCACCCAAAGTTGTCGTTTATTTTCCGCACTTAAAAGATAACCTACCCACTTACCAAAATTAGGAGAATTTTTGCGAATGTCTACAGCAACATCAAATATTTCTCCCACAACTGCTCTTAATAATTTACCTTGAGCTTGTTGAATTTGATAATGTAAACCTCGAAGTACACCTTTGCTAGAACGAGAGTGATTATCTTGCACAAATTCCAAATTTACTCCTGTTTTTTGTGAAAAATTATGTTGATTAAAACTCTCCATAAAAAAGCCACGTTCGTCTCCAAAAACTTTTGGCTCTATTAACAATACTTCAGGAATTTCTGTTTCAATTACATTCATTTTTTTTTACCTCAATGAATAATGGATAATTGATAATGGATAATTGATAATTAATAATCAGACATAAACAGGTACACAAAATTAATTATACATCTATGCCAGCTAAATTTTTTTGCTCCTAAAGAACCCAGAGAATTAGAATAGGTAAATAATTTTGTTTAGGTACTTATAGCAATCCTAAATTGGTTATTGGTTGTAACAAGTTTTATAAGAGTTAATCTGAGCTGAAAAACTTAAAAATTGTGACTTCTGACTCCTGCAACCAAAATATTACAACTTGAATAGGATTGCTATAGTTTTCATTATCCATTATCAATTATCCATTGTTAACTCTTTTTTCCCCAAGCTTCTAATTCTCCTATCCATAAATTAAAGACTAATTTATCTAGATTGAGAAATTGAGAAATTGAAAGTAAAAAAGAGAACAGAATCTGCTGATAATACTTCAATCTATTCAAAATATATCCTAGACTCATTAAATTACTGGTTGGCTTTGATTCTACATCAGAAAATCCACTTTTTTCCAAAGCAAATTTTATTGTATCAAGGGAGAAATAAGTTAAGTGTTCTGTTGGTTTATAGTGATACCACAAAGACCCTAGTAATTTCTGCCAAAATCCTCCTACATTGGGAGTAGTAATAAAAATCCATCCTCCAGGTTTCAAAAGTTGATAAGCTGCTGTTAGTTGAGCAATAGGATCTGTCGTATGTTCGATCGTATCTTGTAACATAATCAAATCAAAAGAATTAGGTTCCAAATTATGATCAAACAAATCCCCTTGATATACAGATAAACCTCGACTTTGAGCAAATTTTACTGCATATTCTGAGACTTCTAAACCTTGAGGATTATCCCATCCTAAATCTTTTGCTTGCTCCAAACAATCACCTAAAGCACAACCTACATCTAATAATAAACCTTGACCAGAAAGTTTTTTCTCCGCTTTTAATAAACGCTTCCGAAAAGTCTGACTATTAATTTTCATCCCTTGAAAATAATTAGAATATCCTCCTTTTGGGAAATCGTTATTATAATAATCTTCCTGATAGATAGCAGTAGGATTTGCTGGTGGATTATTATCCCATACCATACCACATTCAGAGCATTTTGCTAATAGATAGTCATTACCTGCTTTGTAGTAGTTAAATTTATTTGCATGACATAAGGGACAATGATTTTTTGGCATAATTTTTGATTAAAATTACTTCTGTTAGGGTAAGCATTCAGCGGTCAGCTATTAGCTATCAGCTATTTTTTTAGTTTTAGATAAAAGCTTTATTAAAGTCAGATTTAATTATGACTACAAAAGCAAACTTTAAAGTCTATTTTAATTTAAACCCTCTCCTTAAGGTTGGGATATCATTGGTGATAGCTGAAAGCTAATAACTGAATACTTACCTGTTAGGATATACCGTCTGGGATTACCCATAAATTCATGTATAGGCAATTTGGGTGATTATTGTTATCTGTTTAAATATATATCTATTTGAATACTTGTCAACCATCTTCTACTCTAACTTTTACTTCATCATTTAATTTGACAAATTCTTGCTTGTCAGAATTATAAACCCAAGCTTTAATTACAGTTTCTCCTACAGGTAAAGATTTGGCTGAAAATTTTACTTTCCATCTGGCTCTACTATCAAGTTTTGACTTCAGAATTTTAGCAATATCATTACTCTCTAAGTTAACAATGGCATTGGCAAAAAAATATTGATTCTCACCAGAAGAAAGTAATACTAAGTTAGGTTTTTCTTTTCCATGTTGTGAGAGAGAACAGGGAGTTAATAAGATGTTTCATTAATTAGGCATAGGAAATTATATACTAAAATACTTGTCAACTATCTTCGACCTTAACTTTTACTTGGTCGTTTAATTTGACAAATTCTTGCTTGTCAGAATTATAAACCCAAGCTTTAATGATAGTTTCTCCCGCAGGTAAAGATTTGGCTGAAAATTTTACTTTCCATCTGGCTCTACTATCAAGTTTTGACTTCAGAATTTTAGCAATATCATTACTCTCTAAGTTAACAATAGCGTTGGCAAAAAAATATTGATTCTCACCAGAAGAAAGTAATACTAAGTAGA
>NZ_JAAHGT010001068.1 GCF_010672385.1 Okeania sp. SIO2F4 | reverse complement strand
TTTAAAGCCTCCCCTTGGATAGGGGAAAAAAGCGGTCGGAAAGCGGAGCATTCCGTCAGGATGGGATGGCGAGGTCTCCTCGCTTGCCTCCAATCGACCAAGAGAAGAAATGATATTTCCCAATCTTCAATTCCGTAACGGTTTTAACTTTCTTGTAATTATCAATTATCCATTATCAATTATCAATTAATGAAAAACAGCCTCTAAGGAAAAAGAATAATTTTCAAACGAGGTAATAATTATGAGAGATAAATTTTTAGCAATAATTTTGTTATTTATACTGAGTTTAATATTAGTTACTTGTAGCGGAAATAAAACTCAAGATTATCTCCAAGAACTTCAATCAGAGAAAGTATTAACAATTTTGTGGAATCGGGGATATTATCCAGAACAAGAAGAAGCTATCAAAAAAATAGTTGCTGAGTGGCAATAAAAAACAGAAAACAAAAGTTCAACTTTGTTTTTCAGTGAGGATGATATTTTGCCAGCAGCTATTGATGGTTTAGCAACAGGTCAACCACCCGATATTCTCTTCTCAGAAAGAGCAGAATATACTTTTATCCCTCAATGAATATGGCAGGGAAAATTGGTAGGTTTTTCAAGTGAATTAAAGAAATATTTTCTCAGTAGTAAACTAGGGAAAAAGAATAATTTTCCAACGAGGTAATAATTATGAGACGTAAATTTTTTTCTGTAATTTTGCTATTCCTACTCGGTTTAATATTAGTGACTTGTAATATTAACCAGCCTGAAAATTATTTCAAAAAATCTGAATCAGAGAAAATATTAACAATTTGGTGGAATCGGGGATATTATCCAGAACAAGAAGAAGCTCTGAAAAAAGTAGTTGCTGAGTGGCAAGAAAAAACAGATAACAAAGTTGAACTTTTGTTGTTCAGCGAGGATGATATTTTACAAGCAGCTATTGATGCTTTGGCAGCAGGTAAAGCACCTGATATTCTCTTTTCTGAAAGAGCAGAATATACTTTGATTCCCCAATGGGGGTGGCAGGGAAAATTAGTAGATGTTTCAGATGTAATTGAACCTGTCAAAAATTTCTATAGTGATACTGCTCTGAAGTCTGCTTATTTATACAACAATATTGAATCTAAATTTTCTAATTATGCCGTACCAATAATGCAGCAAGGCATACATATTCACTACTGGAACGATCTAATAATTAAGGCTGGTTTGGCAGAGAAAATACCAGAAAAATGGGATGAATTTTGGCAGTTTTGGCAAAATGCCCAAAAAGCTTTACCTCAAAAAAATGAAAATAAGATTTATGGTTTGGGTTTGCCTATGTCTATTTATAGTACAGATACTAATGTTGTATTTGAACAAATTTTGGCAGCTAATAATCTGCAAATTGTCGATAGACAGGGCAAATTACAAATAGATAAACCAGTAGTAAGACAGAAAATTATTGAAATTTTAGACTGGTACACTAGCTTTTATAAAAATGGATATGTGCCACCTAATGCAGTTAATTGGCTCAATTCAGATAATAATTCTGATTTCCTCAACCGCCATATATTAATGACAATTAATGCAACTATGTCAATTCCTGGTTCTCAACAGGAAGATGAAGAAATTTACTTGAATCAAATGAGAACTATCGAGTTTCCCAATAATCCTAATGGAGCAAAACCTATATCTTTAGTATCTGTCAAAAAACCTGTAATTTTTACATCTTCTCCTAATCCTAAATTAGCAAAAGAATTTTTATCATACTTAATACAGCCAGATAATTTAGCAGCTTACATTAAAGGTGCAAAAGGTCGCTATTTTCCGATTATGCCTCAACTATGGCAAGACCCATTCTGGAGCAATTCAAAAGACCCTCATATTTCTGTAGCATCTAAACAGTTTACCGAACATCAAACTCGTTTATTTGAGAATTCGATTAACCCTGCTTATTCTCAAGTAAATTCAGACAAAATCTGGGGTGAAGCAATCAAACAAATTTTAATTGAAGGCTTATCGCCAACTGAGGCAACTGATATAGCTATTAAGCGAATAAAAGAAATATTTTCTCAGTGGTAAACTAAGAAAAAAAGAATAATCTTTAAACTCGATGATAATTATGAGACATAAATTTTTAGCAATAATTTTTTTATTCATACTTAGTTTTATATTAGTAACTTGTAGCTCTAATCAAACTCAAAATTCTCTCCAACAACCTCACTCAGATCCAGTTTTAACTATTTGGTGGAATCGGGGATACTATCCAGAGCAAGATGAAGCTCTGAAAAAAGTAGTTGCTGAGTGGCAAGAAAAAACAGATAACAAAGTTGAACTTTTGTTTTTCAGTGAGGATGATATTTTACAAGCAGCTATTGATGCTTTAGCAGTAGATAAACCCCCCGATATTCTCTTTTCTGAAAGAGCAGAATTTACTTTGATTCCCCAATGGGCGTGGGAAGGAAAATTAGTAGATGTTTCAGATGTAATTGAACCTGTCAAAAAATTATACGATAATACTGCGCTGAAGTCTGCTTATTTGTACAACAATGTTGAGTCTAAATATTCTGATTATGCTGTACCAATAATGCAGCAAGGCATCCATATTCACTACTGGTTTGATTTAATTCGTGATGCAGGTTTAGGTGAAGAAATACCAAAAAATTGGGATGAATTTTGGCAATTTTGGCAAAATGCACAAAAAGTTTTACGTCAACAAAATGACAGTAATATTTATGCCTTGGGTTTACCCATGTCTATCGATGCTTCAGATACTTATCTTATATTTGAACAAATTTTGGAAGCTAACAACTTACAAATAATAGATAAACAGGGGAAACTACAAATAGATAAACCAGCAATAAGACAAAAACTTATTGAGGTATTAGACTGGTACACCAGCTTTTATAAAAATGGATATGTACCACCTAATGCAGTTAATTGGCGAAATTCTGATAATAATACTAATTTCCTCAATCACAAGACTTTAATGACAATTAATCCAAGTATGTCGATTCCTGGTTCCCAACGAGAAGATGAAGAAATTTACTTGAATCAAATGAAAACTATAGATTTTCCCGCTAATCCTAATGGAGCAGAACCTACATATTTAGTATCTGTCA
>NZ_JAAHGT010001067.1 GCF_010672385.1 Okeania sp. SIO2F4 | reverse complement strand
TGGGGGGGGGAAAGAATCCCCCATTATACACCTTGAATAAGCTGACTGCTGTTAGCGTTAGCGAAGCTCCTCTGTAAGAGGCAGCTCCTCTGAAAGAGGCTAGCTGAGTGCTGAGTGCTACTTCAATGAGTTAACAGACCTCACGTCGTGAGGTTGAGGAATCCCGCGCTGTCTTGTCAGAGCAGCGTCGGGAGAATTTCAATTGCTTAAATTATTAACCAACTCAGAAAAACAAATAGAGGAACTCAGATGAATTCAATTAATTCAGAACTATCTGCGACTAAAAAGATTTATGCTTTGCTAGTAGGTATCGATCAGTATGCGCCAGATTCAGAAGTACCTACATTAAAAGGTTGTCAGAACGACATTAAGGCCATAGAAGCCTATCTTAAAGACCAAATAGCAGGAGAATGGGAATTATTTGAACCGAGAATTCTTACTAATGAACAAGCTACTCGTCAAGGAATCATTGATGGTTTTCAGGAGTACCTTTGCCAAGCAGGAAGCAATGATATTGCCCTATTCTACTATTCAGGACATGGGGGTCAACAAAAGACACCAGAAGAATTATTGCATCTAGACCCAGACAACTTAAATGAAACCTTAGTTTGCTACGATAGTCGTAGTCCTGGAGGTTATGATTTAGCGGATAAAGAACTCAAGTATTTACTAGCTAAAGTAGCAGAGAAAGATCCTCGTGTTATAGTGATTTTTGATTGCTGTGATGCAGGTGCAGGAACTCGAGATGTTGAAGGTGTACGTCTAGCTCCAGAAGATACGAGAGATCGCCCTTTATCTAGCTTTATTTTTGCTCAGGACGAAACCTTTAAGAATTTGCTATTGACTTCATCAGAAGTTGATCAGAAAAAGACACGATTAGATTTGCCTAGAGGAAAACATATTCTCTTAGCAGCTTGTCGAGACTACCAATATTCAAAGGAATATAAAGGAGATGATGGCGAACCTAGAGGCGTTTTTTCTTACTCTCTCCTGCAAAGTTGACAACAAACTAATAGTCATTGATCTTACTGTGATTTAGCAAGAAATGTAGCAGCTTTGGTTAAGGGGCTAACAATTGGACAAAGTTGAAAAAATCTCAATAAATCTTGAAAACCTGCTGATTATCTGCTATGGTATCTTAAATTCTCCTAAGTTATCAAATACTTTTTTTCATGGTTTACCAGTTCCAATGAAATCAATCAAGACCAAGTTAAAACTTAACAACCAGCAAAAAACAATACTTGCTTGCGCACGCAGGAGTTGCACGTCATGCTTATAACTGGGGATTAGCAACTTGCATTACTGAGTACGAAGAAACTAAAAAACGCCCAAGCGCCATCACCCTGCATAAGCGTTTAGTAGCTGAAGTCAAATCAATTAATCCCTGGTACTATGAGGTATCTAAATGTGCACCAAGGGCAAGCATTAAGAGATTTAGAGAGAGCATTTAAAAACTTTCTAACTATTCCGAACCGTGGATTTCCAGTCTTTAAGAAAAAAGGTAGAAAAGACAGCTTTTATTTAGAAGGTAGTATTAAGATTATTCAAGGAAACTACATACAACTACCAAGAATAGGAATAGTAAAAACATACGAAATCTTACCTTCAGTATTAGTAAAAAACGTCACAATCTCAAAAAAAGCAGATAGTTGGTACATCAGTTTTAAGTACAATTTTGAATCCTATCCAACAGAAAAAGTTGGAGAAACTATTGGTGTAGATATAGGCATAAATACATTAGCAACCTGTTCTGATGGCAGTAAATTTGCCAATGTCCAAGCCTACAGGCAAGCCAAAAAACGATTAGTTCGTCATCAACGTGCAGTCAGCAAAAAAGTTATTGGTTCCAAAAACAGACGCAAAGCAGTAAAAAAACTTGCCAAAATCCACAAGAAAGTCGCCGATATCAGAGCAGATACATTACATAAACTCACTTCATGGTTAGCTAAAAACCACAGCACCATAGTAATTGAGGATTTAAACGTGAGTGGAATGCTCAAAAAGCGGTGCGACCCCGCGACGACGCCAGCTCGCTTGCGGAACGCGCACCAAGACACCATAAACTAGCAAGTGCCATAGCAGATTGTGGATTTTATGAATTCAAGCGTCAGCTTACATACAAATGTGAATGGTATGGCAGTGAATTAGTCATAGCGGATAGATTTTATCCAAGTTCTCAAATATGTTCAAACTGTGGTCATCAACAGAAAATGCCGTTACACTTGAGAACGTATGAATGTAGTGAATGCGGTTTTGAAACTGACAGAGATTTTAATGCTGCTGTCAACTTGAAAAACTATGTGTATCAGTAGCTTGAGTTCCAAGCGAATTTAAGCCGGTGGAGAAGAAGGGACGCCCTTATGCAACGTCCGTACGCAGACTGCGGTCGGTGGTATATGCGTGAAGCAGGAAGCTAGCTCCAAAGCTCATGCAACCATGTATGGGTAAGTTTGGGTAAGTTTAGTAGAACGGAATGGAAACGTCCTGTTATCAAACTTAAGCTGACAAATCATAGCAACCATAAATTATTTTGTGCTGTTCTCTTACTTTCAAGTGATTATTCCATAGAACCGCGTATACATTTCTATCCCGATCCTGAAAACCCCGATGAGTATGAAAAAAGTACAATAGCACTTGCAGGAGCGAATTCAGATGATGGCAATACTTTTGAGAGTTTTGTATTTTTGGGGATTCCAGAAGATTTTCTCGACACTGGTATAACTGAGACCAGAGATGTCTTCAAGCTCATAGTAAGTAAGACAGACTTTAATGCCGATCTACTAAAGCAAGAAGGACTAGAACCTCCTCGACAGACAAGATCTTTGTCAGGTGCTGAAGGAACTCTTGAGAGTTTAATGCAGCAAGTTTCTACCGGTGCGGCCGTAAAACCTAAGAGGAAAATTGACGATTGGATTACTAAAGAAGTAGCAGTTACTCTTGTTAAACCCAGAGATGCGGAACAACTGCAATCGGATCGCAATGCCAAATTAATGAATGGTTTAGTTGAAGTACAATCCCATCCCAGTTTGCAAGCAAAATTAACTCTAACTACTGTTTCCCAAACCACACGATCTGTGGATAATGTA
>NZ_JAAHGT010001066.1 GCF_010672385.1 Okeania sp. SIO2F4 | reverse complement strand
TGAGAAACAAGGAATTAATTAGGAGATAATTGGATATATTTTTCCCTTGATTTTTCTTCTATCCCCCCTGCCTTTTCTGCTAAGTTTTTGAGGGTTTTCAACTGAAAACTAGGCACTTTTTTTGACCAAAAAAGGCACTTACCTTTAGGAGTCAATGCTTTAAGATTTTATCGGTAAGCCCTAATTAGTTATTCTGAAAAATTGAATAATATTTTAATCAGCTATAATATCATCTCTCTTTGAATACCCACAATAAAAAATTGAGGGAACAGGGAACAGGGAACAGGAAGAAATTTATCAGAGAAAAGATTTGTATTATGGCTAATTAATGAGACTTCATATAAGAGACTGTTTGTACAAGCAATATTATCGCAGTCGAAGCAAAGGGCGCGGACATTTCTAAATTCTCGCGCCTCAGTCATAGACTATTTTTGACTTTTGCCTTGCGCGTAGCGCTATATCTTCTGCCCTATGCTACCTGTTTTATTACACTAGTTCAGTAGTTTGAAATTTGTCTCAATTAAATATACTTCTTTTGCAGTGAATTTCTCACTAAACTTGGAATGTCAGAAGGTCGTTTTGCTACTGGTATTTTAACTGCTTCAAAAGCTGCAATTTTACTTTCAATCTCACCATTAGAATCATACTTTTCACCAGCAACCCTAGCACTAATTAAACTATTAGCATGACTATGATTTTGATTGATCGGAGCATAAGTACCAGAAATATAAGCAACTACAGGTTTATCAATTGTTTCTGAAATATAAGAAGCTGCTATTTCTTCACTTGCACCCTCAACCTCTCCTATCAAAACAATTAACTCTGTACGCTCATCCTCATCTAATATTTGCAACCATTGGAGAAAAGAAGAACCTACAATTGGATCGCAACCAAGACTCACAGAAATAGACTGCCCTAACCTTGACTTCGTTAATTCCCAGGCAACTTCATAAGTTAGAGTGTTACTACGACTAATAATACCAATTGGACCTGGAGTATAAAACTCAGTTGGGTGAGTACCTACTAACAACTGATCTGGTACAATGATACCCGCACAGTTTGGTCCAACAATCAGAGTCTCTGTCGCCTCAGCTTTTCTCAATAGCTTGACCATATCTAGGGGAGGCACACCTTCTGTAACAATCACAATTTGTTTAAGACCCGAAGCGATCGCCTCTAAAGCAGCATCTAAAACCTGATAAGCAGGCATAACTATCACGCTGGTATCAATTATACCCACCTTTGCTACTGCCTGCTCTACCAAACTAAAAACAGGAATGCCATGCCATTCTTTTCCCCCTTCTCCAGGACTAATACCTGCCACCACATTTGTCCCACAAGACTTCATCATTAAGGCTATCTGGGTAGATATTTTTTCTGTAACACCCTGAACTATGACTTTGCTATCTCGAGTTAAATTCATAATACTTCAGCCATTATTAATTAAATAGGCATTTATTAAACAGACAATCATCTTTCATTAATTGATAATGGATAATGAATAATGGATAATTACCTCTTTAAGAATCGATAATGAAAACTATCTCTAATTATCAATTATTAATTATTAAGACATGCTTTAAACCGGATTGATTAATTATCAATTATCCATTGGTAAATGGTTTTTATTTATTATCTATTCTAGAATTTATTAAATTTAATTGAAAATTATCTTTCAACAATTAACAATTAAGAATTACCTCTGATTCCAAATAAGAGGATTGAATAAAAGTATTTTTTGGTTTTTTTCTCCTTTATATATATGAGAGGCTTTCAACCTTAATTAATAACGAATAATTATGAATTCTTAATTTATTGGTAATTCACCCTTTTTTTTCCGCTACTTAGACAAAAAAACAGCTTTGTTCACTGCATCCTCTAAGTTTTCCATAACCTCTACTGGTAGACCTGATAAACGTTCCCTAGCCCTGCCAATTCTACCTCCTAATAAACGCAGTACAAACGGAATTGTTTCCTGGTCTATACTTTTTAATTTATTAAAATATTCATATATTATAGTAATCAACTCATCACTTGTCTGAACTATACCTATAACATTTATCAAAACCACCTTAACATTTTCTTTTTGACTAACTAAATCCAAAGCAGTAAACATTTGCGATCGCAAACTTTCCTTTACTTCCAAATAATCACCCAACTTAATATTCAGAAAATTAGCTGGTTTTCCCTGAGCTTGCATGACCAGATCTACAGTAGCCATTGTTAAACCTTCACCATTGCATAAAATTCCGATATTCCCCTGTAATTCTGTAAATTTAAGTCGATAATTTGGAATTATTTTTTCACTACTGACACCATTAAGATTACTCGTCACCAATAAAGAATTGTTATCTATTCCCTTTACTTGTTCTTGTTTAATTTCATAATTATTACTAATATTTTTGCCAACTAAACTTACCAAGTCTGGATGACGACCTAGAGCATAATCGTTAACACTAACCTTACCATCTAAAGCCATTACTTCTCCTCTCGGACTAATACCAAGAGGATTAATTTCTATCAAATCTAAATCCTTTTCGACCAATAATTGATACATTTTTTCCACTATATGGCTCACTGATTCTATCAGTTTTCCTTGCAGTCCAATTTTTACCATTAAACGACGTGCATAAAAAGGGGAAAATTCTTGATTAACAACCACCTGTTGCATATTTTTCATAGCTGTTTCTGTATCAATACCCCCTTGTGCTGAACCAAGAAGTACGGGGCGACGTACTATTGGGTCTAAAACAACTGCCAGATATAATTCCTGGTCAGCATTATATTTTGCCTCTGCTAACAAAACTTCTGGATATTCATCTTTAATTGGCAAATTAAAAATTGTCTGAGCTGCTGCCACAGCATCAATTGTATTTTCAACAAATTTAATTCCGCCTAAGCTACTTCTTTCGCCTGTATGAACTTGAGACTTAAGTACAACTGGATAGGGTATTTTTAATCTTTTTAAATCTTTAGGATAATCTATTCTTTGAGATGGCAAAACAGGTATTCCCATCTCACTAAACAATGCCTTTGCCTGATATTCTAATAGATCCATATCAACTTAATCTTTGCTTTGCTCTAGTTA
>NZ_JAAHGT010001065.1 GCF_010672385.1 Okeania sp. SIO2F4 | reverse complement strand
TGAAGGCTATAATCTTCTGTTATTAGTGCTTTAATTACCTGAATGACCTGATCTGTAACCTCAGCCCATTTGGCAAAGGGAGCTACAGTATAGTCAATAGACACCACCCGTAATCTTGTAGCATCGGCAACAGGTACCGAACTGATGAGGGTAGATGCAGCACTAAATAAAACATAGCCACCTCCATGAGTATAAACAAGAACTTTGCCATTGTCTTGCCAGTTTTTGGGTTTGATATCCAGAACAGGTACACCACCTAATTTTCTCTCTTCAATAACTGGTTTGTAATGGTCAACAACCTTTGTATTATCCTCTTTGTTACTTTCTTCCTTTTCCTGCCATAATTTTTTCCAACCATCGAAATCGTCAGGAGCAGGAATAGTATCTCCGTCCAATGAAAACTCTTTTAATGCTTCCTGTGCTTCTGGGGAAATTGTAGTGGGAACACTGTAATGGCTAGTCATCATAAAATTCCTTATTGTTATACCAAATTTGTATAGTTACAGTAAAATCATCTGGAAAACTATTAAGATATTTCCGTATAAACTTCAGTATTTCAAGCCTGCAGGGTGAGCTGGAGGCACTGATAACTGTTAACTGAACTGATAGTCATTTAAAACAAATCGTCATCATCTAACCCTGGTCTTGGCATGGGTAAAATTTTTGACTTATTAAGCTGTCGCAACCACATCCCACTGAAAATAGCAATAATGAGGAATATCCAACCAATATTTGGCTTGAGCAACAGGAAACCACCAGTCGCCAACAACGCTCCAAATAATAATAATATAGATGCCAAAACTCTTTGTAAATCTTTACCCAAATTTTGTGCAGGAGCTAAACCAGTCTTTGCTCTTTGCTTTTGCCAACCAGGACCACCGGGAAGCGATCGCCGATAAAATTCTTCTAAGGTTGTATCAGACTCTTGGGGTGTGACAAACATTGCCACTACCCACAATATTGTTACGGTTGCAGTAATAAAGATAATTCGCAAACCAAAATCTTCTATTTTAAAAGCAGGAACTAAACTGGTTATCATCCCTACAAGAAAGCTAGCGACAATGGCAGTTAATTCTGCTGCTGCATTTACCCGCCACCAAAACCAACGTAATATTAATACTAATCCCGAACCTGTTCCGATAGCTATGACTAACCTAAATACTGTCGCCACATCTTTAGCGAAAAATGCAGCAACTCCTCCTAAAACTGTTACTAATACGGAAGAAAGTCGCCCTACTAAAACTAATTCTGGTTGAGTTGCATCAGGTTTAATAAATCTTCGATATAAATCATTGGTAATAAAAGAAGCACCCCAGTTAATAGAAGTAGAAACTGTACTCATAAATGCTGCTACTAAAGAGGCAACAACTAAACCTAAAATTCCTGGGGAAAGAAAATCAATCATTAATTTGGGATAACCCAATTCTCGGTCTTCTAAATTAGGGTAAATTACAATGGATGCTAAGGCAACTAAAATCCAAGGCCAAGTTCTAATAACATAGTGCATTATGTTAAATAACCAGGCTGCTTTTTCTGCTTCTGTTTCATTTTTAGCCGCAGCAAATCTTTGTACAAATTCTCCTCCTCCATCACTCCTTCTCCAAGACCACCATTGCAGAGCAATATAAGCAAAAAATGTACTGGCAGTTATGCCTGCTGTTTTGCTAAAACCAATCCAAGAATTACCATTTCCACTAATAGTTAAAGGTGAAAGAGATAAAATATCTTTGTCTGGCATAACTTGAGGAACTTTAGTAATTAACTCTTGGATTCCACCCACACTATTAACAGCAAAAATCGCCACAATAATTGCTCCAAAAAGTGCTAGAAAAAATTGGAAAAAATCTGTAGCAACTACTCCCCATAAACCAGATAAACCAGCATAAATTAAGACAAATATACTTACGCCAATAACACTGAATAATTTGAGATTATTTTCACTAGCATCAATACCTAAACTTTGCCAAATTTCCAAAGCTTCGACAACTTTAACCATAGCTAACATAGCATAGCCAATAGCAATACAATTCATGGGAATAGCAAAGATAAAGGCTTTGACCCCTCGGAGAATAGCTGCCATATTTCCCCCATAACGAAGTTCAGTTAATTCCGCATCAGTAATAACTTCCGAACGTCGCCACATTCTGGCAAAAACATAGATCATTATTACATGAGAAATACCAAAAATCCACCATTCCCAATTACCAGCAATACCTCGGTTGGCCACAACTCCTGTAATGTACAGTGGGGTATCTATAGAGAAAGTTGTAGCTGCCATACTTGTACCTGTTAACCACCAAGGAAGCGATCGCCCAGAAACAAAGAAGTCTGCTAAACTTTTTGAGCCTTTGCGAGATAAATATAGCCCCATCGACATTGTTAAGATGAGGTATAATAAAACAATTAGCCAATCTATTATTTGCATAAATTTCTTTTTAGTTAGGAATATCTGTATGTTTGACTTTTTTCAGCTCATAGTTTCAAGTTTCAGAATACCACAGATTTTCATGGTATAAATTTACTTTTTATATCATTTATTTTCGTCTGATTTTTTTTTCTAAGCTCAAAAAATATAGCAGTTATTTTCTAAATTAGATACAGTATTTTTTACCGAATCATTAATAATTAATAATTATTAATTAAATAATTCACCTTTTAAAGCCTCCCCTTTCAAGGGGAAAAAAGCGGTCGTTTGCGGAGCAGTCCGTTAGGATGGGATGGCGAGGTCTCCCGCTCTTAACAGAGCCGCTCCGAAGTTCGCCATATCCAATCGACCAAGAGAAGAAATAACATTTCCTTATATTCAATCCTCTCGGTTTTAACCAGAGGTAATTATCAATTATCCATTATCCATTAATGAACTCCTCTCTGTTCAGTCTAATCAGATTAGAGAACCCATATCCGGTATTCTCTAAAATCAAAAATTTGTGTACCTCATAATATTGAGTCATGGTATATATAGCAATCAGGAATCAGATGTGAGAATTGAGATGTTCCTTAAAAGGATAGAATATAGCAGTTATCTTATGAAGAAGATACATTTTTTTCTTCTTTCCTGTAGCAATAGTACCTGTTCCCTAAAAGTCTCCAATATCCCACAACTCAAAT
>NZ_JAAHGT010001064.1 GCF_010672385.1 Okeania sp. SIO2F4 | reverse complement strand
TGACAAATTCCTTTTTTTAAGGCTTTTTTATAAATTGATTCATCTGGATAGGGCAGAATATTTCGGCCTTTTGCTTTATGTTTATATTTGGGAATTTTTGGTTTCCCT
The DNA here is from genome assembly GCF_010672385.1 of Okeania sp. SIO2F4. Lineage (GTDB taxonomy): Bacteria > Cyanobacteriota > Cyanobacteriia > Cyanobacteriales > Microcoleaceae > Trichodesmium. The sequence continues at coordinate 3,006 of NZ_JAAHGT010001064.1, read as the reverse complement.
AAAAATTTATTTGGTTGTTTTTGCCACTCTCTTAAAGCTGCAAAATAACTACTCCAGGCTGAGTCTAATCTCCTAATAATTTGCTTACTTACCTTGGTAGGTAAATTTCGATAATCGTCACTTTTAGATACTTTGTGATAAAGTTCATGAAAATTTAATTTCTTTTTGTTTTCAAAGAAATATTGACGATAATGGTAATTGGCTAAATTGAACAGATTTTTTGACACAAAAGCCTTGTGGTCAATTTCTGACCATAAATAATGCGATTTGGTAATAACATGACGTTCAACTAGCTTCATACCTTAATTGTAACTGATAACGACTCAATGGATAAACAGCTAAACAGACTTACTCATTTTAGTTTGATAGCTATAATTATGAGTAAGTTTGATTAACTTTAGATAAGTTTTCCCCTTCTGTATTTACCCCAAAGCCAGTATTTTAACCTAAAAAACACACAATTTTCCAGATTACTTAAATATATCCTCTGCTTTTAGCAATGATAGTCTCAGCCACATTACGAGGCACTTCCTCGTAATTACTAAATTCCATTGAAAAGATACCACGACCTTGAGTTTTTGACCTCATATCAGTAGCATAACCAAACATTTCTGCTAAAGGAACCTTTGCCGTTACTTTAGCCATACCTGTTTCCACTCCCTGACCCTCTATTTGTCCTCTTCTAGAGTTCAGGTCTCCGATAATATTACCAATAAAATCTTCAGGTACTTCTACCTCTACTTTCATCATAGGCTCTAATAACACAGGTGAAGCCTTGGTAACACCTTCTTTAATTGCCATAGAACCAGCAATTTTAAAAGCCATTTCCGAAGAGTCAACATCATGGTAAGATCCATCTACTAGAGTAGCCTTAACATCTATTAATGGATAACCAGCCAAAACACCAGCTTCACAAGCTTCTTTCATTCCTTGCTCTGCTGGACTAATAAACTCTTTAGGTACTGTCCCTCCAACAATTTTAGAGACAAACTCAAAGCCACTACCTGGGTCTCCCGGTTCTAGATTTATGACTACATGACCATACTGACCTTTACCACCACTTTGACGGATAAATTTACCCTCAGCCTCAACCTGTTGGCGAATAGTCTCTCGGTACGCTACCTGTGGTTGACCCACATTAGCTTCCACCTTGTATTCCCTAAGCATCCTATCTACCAAGATTTCCAGGTGCAGTTCACCCATCCCAGCAATTACCGTTTGATTAGTTTCTGGATCGACACTCACTCTAAATGTAGGGTCTTCATCAGAAAGAGCCTGAAGAGCTTGAGACAATTTTTCCATATCTTGTTTAGTTTTCGGTTCCACAGCCACAGATATAACTGGATCGGGGACATAAAGAGACTCCAGAATAATTGGATTTTCCTTATCACAAACTGTATCTCCTGTCAAGGTATGTTTCATACCTACAACTGCCCCTAAATCTCCTGCCCGTAGTTCATCTACATCTATTTTTTCATCAGCTTTGAGAACAATTAGACGAGAAATTCTTTCTTTCTTATCCTTAGTAGAATTTAGAATATAACTACCTTTAGCAAGAACTCCAGAATATACGCGGAGGAAAGTGAGACGACCATAAGGATCTGACATAATTTTGAATGCCAGAGATGCTAGAGGGGCATCATCATCTGCTGGCCTTACATCCAATTCTCCATTTGGCAATGTACCTTGAATTGGTGGAACTTCTTTAGGAGCAGGCAAATAATCTACTACTGCATCCAATAAAAGCTGAACACCTTTGTTTTTGAAAGCAGAACCACATAACATAGGTACAATTGTTCCTGCAATAGTCCCTTGACGTAGAGCTTTACGAATTTCTTCTTTTGTTAGTTCCTCACCTTCGAGATACTTTTCTGTCAAAGCATCATCAGTTTCTGCCACTGACTCAATTAACTTGAGATGATATTCTTGAGCTAACTCTTGTATTTCTGCTGGAATTTCTGTTTCTTGAATATCTGTTCCCTGGTCATTAGTATAGATAAAAGCTTTCATTCCCACCAAATCTACAATTCCCCTAAATTCATTTTCACTACCAATAGGAATTTGAATAGGAACTGCATTAGCTCGGAGGCGATCGCGAATTTGCTCATATACCTTGAAGAAATTAGCCCCTGTCCTGTCCATTTTATTCACAAAGGCCATGCGAGGCACTTGGTAACGGTCAGCTTGTCGCCAAACCGTTTCTGATTGAGGTTGTACTCCTCCAACAGAACAAAAAACAGCTATTATACCATCCAGAACCCTCATAGAACGTTCTACTTCAATTGTGAAGTCTACGTGTCCTGGAGTATCAATAATATTAATTTGATGGTCTAACCATTTGGTACTAATAGCAGCCGCAGTAATAGTAATTCCACGCTCTCGCTCTTGAGCCATCCAGTCGGTAACTGCGGTGCCATCGTGAACCTCTCCCATTTTATGTACTATGCCAGAATAAAATAGGATTCTCTCTGTTGTTGTTGTTTTACCAGCATCAATATGAGCTGCAATGCCAATATTTCGCACTCGCTCAAGTGGCATAATTCTTCCCACAGTTACCTGCCTCCTTATCTGTGCTACTTTTTTTATGTTAAAATCCTATGCTTTTAGAACAATTTTCATTATCTAAAATCATAGAAAATAAAATTTTTGGTTTGGCTGAAAAAGTCTGTCAAGCTAAGGATTAAAGAGTATTTTCTATTCAGGAGAAATGAGAGTTATAGAGATGGTGGTTGAAAGAATAGTTGCTTGATTTTTCTGCCTTTGTCTAACCAAAATACTTACTTTTTCAACTCTATCAAGCAAAAAGCTGGTACTTTTTGATATGTAAAAAGGCTAAAATTTTACCTGTAAAGACTTTGAGATTTAATCGGTAAACCATAATTATTTTTATGGAAATATCAATTATTTCCCTCTAGTCCCTAACCTACTCCCTAATTCTGGAAATATCAATTTATTTTCCTTTAGTTCCTAGACTACTCCCTACTCCCTACTCCCTACTCCCTAATA
>NZ_JAAHGT010001063.1 GCF_010672385.1 Okeania sp. SIO2F4 | reverse complement strand
TTTTAGTCTTGACTTAGAGCGGGATGATTTAAAAATGGTCATGTTGCCAGGAAAACCTAGTTCTAGAAATCAGTATTTTGCTAGTTATTGGATTATAGATGAGGCGGGTCGCGATCGCGTTCTGGAAGAATATTTCGATATCAAATTAGAAAAGTTTAATTACAACAATATATATAATCCTATGGAGGTAAATGAAATTTCACCTCTTGAAAATAAAATAGCTGTGCAAAATGCCTCTAGTTACTCTCAAGCAGCAACAAAATTTGCTCAGTATTTGCGTGACCAAGGATTTTACAATGTTTATGTAGTTCCTGACTGGTCTGACAAACAACGTTTTACTGAAATTATTGTTCAAGGGGGTTATTTAGACTCAGCAGAAGTTGTGAAAAGTACTTTAGGTTTTGGTAAGATTGAAGCTGCTTCTACAGGTGAGATTGGTTCTGATTTTACCATTCGATTAGGGGAAGATGCTATTAATAAAATTAATCTTTTACAGAAATAGTAATAGTGTATATACCTATCCCAGATGTATTTACGTTTAATACTGTGACTATAAACTAATACCAAATCTTCAAAAGTTTGCTATGTTTCCTGAAAAAAGGCGGTAGGTGGAGCAGAGGTTCGGGAAAAATATCAAAGTGTAAAGTAGTTGTCAAATAAAGCATTATTTTTGATAAAAAGTACCAGTTATAAATGTTTTAGTGAACATAATATTATTAAGAGTATTATCACAAATAAATAGTATTAGACTTCTCCATAAATTAGATATTTGCCCAAGTTGCACAAGGATTATAAATTCATGTTCGGAGATGTCTATTAAGAAACCAAGGTCTGACTATTTGTTGACCTTGTTTTTCTCTTTCTGCTAATTCTAAGTTTCATAGTAAAAGTATTTCTAAAATATTGTCATTGTTATTAAAATTATAGGCTTGTCTTACTAATACTATTTCTTAAAAATTAAGTTATATTCAAATAAGCGATAGAACTCCGTTCCGTTTTCCTACCGAATGCTACGCAAACGGAATCGCCAAATAGAAAATCAAAAAAGTGCTAAATTACTCTCATCTCCAATAGATTTTAAATCAACAGAAAACTACTGCCCTAGATCCTAAACTTCAAGGTTTGTATTTGTTGAAAACTGAACAAATCAAAACTGTTAAAGACATAGCACAAACACCATCCAGTCATACTATTAAAAAAACTTTTGTACAATTTTTTATGTTTTCATCTAACTATCATCCAGAAAATTTGTAGCATTTTGTTGGTAATTGGTATTAGACAGTCTATCCAAACCCTATACCCTTCTTACTGACGAGAAAGAAAATAGCCTTTAATCCTCTCTAGATAGGATCTCTAGAGTGGCAACTCCTTGGGCTATGCTAATTTTTAACGATTAATCTTTTAGTATATCACATTTGTTTATCATTGCTGTGTAATTCTTCTCCACTCTAGCAAAATATTCATCAAAACTTCATCGAAATTTTTAACAGGTTAAATTATTCAATTAACATCAATCTCCTGGTAAATCAAGATTTATAGGAGGTTAATGAAACTACATTAAGACTTGTGAATTTAAAGATTCGGTAAATATCTGGTTACAGGACTTGCGATATTCAGCGTATTTATGTCATATTTTAATTATAAAAAAAAATAAACTCACAGACAAAAAACTCAGGAATAAAACTTATCAAGGTGCATAAATAAATTATCTTTACTCATTAAAGAAAAAATAATAGTAATACTTTAATTGGTTAATAATTATGAGTACATCTAAACCTTGTATCAGTATCGGCTTACCAGTCTATAATGGTGGAAATTTTCTTGAAGAAGCGATTAATTCACTTTTAAATCAAACTTTCACTGATTTTGAAATTATTATTTCCGATAATGCCTCAACTGATGCCACTGAATCAATTTGTCGAGAATATGCTCTTAAAGATAAACGTATCCGCTACTATCGAAATCGAAGTAATATAGGAGCAGCTAGAAACTTTAATCAAACTTTTAAGTTAGCCAAGGGAAAATATTTCAAATGGGCTGCCCACGATGATATTTGTGAACCTACTTTTTTGGAGAGATGCGTTGAAATATTAGAAAATAAACCTGAAGTTGTTCTTTGCTATCCCCGAACCAATATTATAGATAAACAGGGTAAAACTATAAGTTATTATCAACTTAAATTTAAAACTAATTCTCTCAAAACTCACGAACGCTTTTATGATATTACTCGTCTTCACCATCGGAATTATCAAATTTTTGGATTAATACGCACCAATATTCTCAAAAAAACTCCCTTAATAGCTAGCTATGCAGGTTCAGATAGATCTCTGGTCGCAATATTAACTCTTTATGGTCAATTCTTTGAAATCCCTGAATATCTTCTGCAAGCTAGAAGACATCAAAAACAATCAATGGAACTATTGTTTAATCCCCACAATAAAATCCAGAAAATCCTCCGGATGTATAAATATTCAGAGTGGTTCGACCCCCAAAATAAAGGAAAAATTCTTTTACCTAATTGGCGAATTTTTCAAGAATATATTTGGGGTATCAAAAAATCTCCCATGGTTGGAGTTGAACAATTTCTATGTTTTATACAACTTATAAAATGGATATTTAGTTACGGGAATGGAGCTAAATTAATTAGAGATATATTGATTGCAATGATTCAAATAATACATATTGTTTATGCCAAAAATATATTACAACCCTCTAATCAACCAGAAAGGTTATCGCAACTATCAGCAGAAGATGTGTAGTTTGAAAATTTGATTGTTGAATTAGGGAGGCTGGTGGAAACTGCTATTAGATTTAGAGTACAAAACGAGCAGTTCTAGTTAAAAATTGGAGAATTTATTTTTTGCTATTCCCTAAGTAGAATGCTCAAAAACCATAAATTAGCAAATGTTATTGCTAACTTGTAGTTTTTATGAGTGTTTCCTGCGGAGGATCTACGCTTTCAAACCTCAGCTTAATTATAAATGTGAGTTGTATCGTAGTGCATTACCCGGATTTCTCACAAAATAAGTTTGACTTATCAAAATCCTTATCTACTCAAAGTCATACAGAATAAGGTTTTCAACAGTGTTTTGTTTTTTTTATCTCTTTTAAGCAGGGTTAAATGCTTGC
>NZ_JAAHGT010001062.1 GCF_010672385.1 Okeania sp. SIO2F4 | reverse complement strand
TCCAAACAATTTTGTACCTCACGCTTTTTGGGAATTGCTATAGTACATTAATAAAAGTGAGCCAATAGTTTTTACTTAAGCTGATAGCTAATTGCCATAATTATGATTTTTATCCACAACGTTGAGGTCGTGTTTGCAAGTTAATTGCCAACAAATCTGCTACATCGCACTTTAATTTATCCGCAGTTTTTTTATTCGGTTCTATATAGCCAAAACCATCACTAAAAAACTTTTTCTGATAGGAATAAATCGCTGCTATCCATTGTTTTTTAGCTTCCATATATTTAAGTGAATCGCCGAGTAACTCATCTTCGACCACCCCAGCATACTGAAGTTTTACATCATTTTCTATAATTTGCTTAATTGCTTGAATAATCTCTAAACGTGCTTCTTCTGTTGTAACTAATGTAGAACTTTGAGCTAATATTTCTTCCTCTAGTTCCCGGACAATTTCTTTAATTACGCTGCTAGTAGTGGGAAATTTTTCTCGTGCTTTTTCGATTTTTTCTGTCGAAATTTCACTTACAGTAATTATTTCTACATCAGTTAATATTTCTTCTGAAGCAAGAGGATATTCTAGAGTTTCCCTTTCAGTAATATTTCCACTATTAAACTTACCTACCTGGTATCCCAAAGCAAAAAATAAACCATGAGAAAGCATAACCAGAGCAGTTACTGCTACTGGTCGTCCATACTTTCTAATTAATATAGTAATACGATCGGAAAAAGCTAATTCCTTATGAACAGTTAACCCAAAAATAATTGTTTTATAAGTAGATTTGAATTTAGGAAAAGCTGTGGTGAAAATTTCTTTTGGTACTTTTCCATTACTAACTTGGTGAAAATAAGCTGCTAACTCACCATCGGGTAATTGAGAAAATAAATCTGCAAAAGGTTGATAATAATTGCAGGGATAACGACGAGACTTCAAGAAAGAAATTAACTTTTTCCAGATAGCATTTCTATAGACTAATTTATCTGTTTCTTGACCAAGATTTTTGTTTAATAAACTATTTTCTAAATATTCTAAATCGTGACGAACTTGTTGTTTGATTTTATGGGAATATACTGACCATAAACTGCCTTGAGTTTTTAACAGCCAACAGCAGGCAGGAACAGATATTTTTTTCCCTAATATTTGATAGAAGGTATGATTTGCTCCTCCTACAATTAATGGTTCTAATAAATTTTGATAATTTCTCAGTTGCGATTGTAATTGTAGAGAAATTTTTTGCTTTTCATCTTCTTTCTTTACATCCCCATTAATATTTAACCAATGCAGATATTCTGGTAAAGTTTCAGGAATAAAAATTGCCCTTAAAGTTAATAACCTAACCATCTGAGCATTAGCATTTCCTTGTTTAACAGCATTACTCGCTCCTAGATTATCAAATAAATTGTTTAAATATTCTGATGTAACTTGACCAGTCTGTAATTTTAAAACTAAGTTTTCTATCCATTCCTGCTTAACTTGAGAACCACTAATTAATCCTTTAATTGCCGTTTCTATAGCAGCTTCATCTATATTATTTGAGATATTTGTAGAGGAATTTCCCATTATTTTCGTCTGTATTTCTGTCAAAGTTGCTGCTACTTCCGCATTAGCCGGATGAAGAATTATAAATTGTTCTGGTCGTTCAACAGCTTCTACATTATAAATCCATGATATAGGCTGACCATTAGCTTTAACTTCAGCAATTTTATTAATAATTTGTAAGTCAGATAATTCACTAGGAATTATTACAGGCAAAGTTTTAGTCTTCAGCCAATTTTGCCAATCTATAGGTAAATTAATTTCTGGTTTCCTAGTAACTGGATGTTGGTTTTGTTTTCCAATTTCTTTAGTTTCAGATGGATTAAATATCGGATTAATTCCCTGTTGCTGCTGAGTCTTTATCCAATCTAATATTTGCCAAATATTATCTTTTCCAACACAGAAAAAATAACGATAAAAAGAAGTCGAGCGCCCATATTCATCTTGTCCGGAAGTTACTACAGCAACTACCGAATAATCTGGTTCTTCTTTACTCATACTCAACACAACTCGCCCCACAAAAGTAGGTTCTTGACTATTACGATCTTTGCCTACTTCAAAACCTTTATTAGCAATTGCTCTGCCTAAAAAATGGGGAACTTTAGGCAATGTTAAATTCATATATTCTCCTACTTTAAATCCTCTGGAAATCCATTTACCATCGGGTAATATTTCGGGAATTATACCTGTGCTAAATTCGTGAATTTCAATATTTTCCATTTGCGAATACCAATTCACTTAAATACCGTTCGATAAAAATAATCCGTAGGGGTTTGCTCTCCAAACCCTTCCGCTAATATCAAATCTTTATTATATAGTTGGGGGAGATAGGGGTATTGAATATAGAAGTATAGATAGAAGGAAAATTTCACTACTCACCTCTACTGGCTGGGTGCTTCAGGAAATAAATCTATTATTGCGTATTGAGCAATAGAAGGAAAATTTCACTACTCACCTCTACTGGCTGGGTGCTTCAGAAAATGAATTTATTATTGCTCTATACGCAATAGCTAATCTTCAAAGTAGGGAAGTAAGGGAGAATTTTTCAATCTTTTTTCTGTATTGCCTCTATTTCACTCCCAACTCGTAACTCAAAAATTTAATCGCAAGCAAAGATACTAAATGGCTTCTATAAAATCCTGTTATACAGTAATCGCAAAATTACCTCTTCTTGATACAGAGTTCTATTGAATACGAATTTAAAAATTCATACCATTCAAATCCTTTCTAAATTCTAAATTCTGACTCTTTAGCTATGGGATAACTAAATTACCCGGATTCTATATAATTGCCCTCTTTTCGTAAGCATTCAGCAGTCAGCATTCAGCGGTCAGCATTCAGCTATCAATTTCATTGTCTTGAGAGAAGGAATTGGCATCTTCGTGATTTAAAAGAATTCAAAGTTACTGTAAAAGCTCATGCTTGCTTCATTTATTAAAAAGCTGAGAGCTGACAGCTAATAGCTGAATGCTTACCTCTTTTCCTACAATTATCCAAAACATTAGTTAACTTTACTTATTATTTATTACTCATTACTTCATAACTAAAGTATTGAGGTAGTACAGAATTCTTTTAAATATTTACTCCTTCTTCCA
>NZ_JAAHGT010001061.1 GCF_010672385.1 Okeania sp. SIO2F4 | reverse complement strand
AGTTCTACGCAACCCTGACCCCAGTTTCAATGAATTAGTCCAATTCCGCAACCAATACATTATTACCCGTAATCTGGAACATCCAGCCATTGTTGAACCTCTAGCCCTATCATGAATTTTATCCAGGGGTTGTGGAAAAGGTAAAAGAGTTAATGGTATCGGAGGTTAAACTTTTTATTGTAACAACTAAGGAGGGAAGGTTTGTTCGTTCCCTATTACAAAAACAAGGTGTTAATTTACCGGAAGCAAATATTATTGGTAAAGAATGTAAACGTCCGAAATATGAAACTCTGAGAATTTTATTGGCAGAATTAGATGAAGGTGCAATTATTTGGTTTGTTGAAGATAGATTGAAAACTTTACTATCGGTGCAAAAACAACCAGATTTAAAAGAAGTAGAATTATTTTTGGCAGACTGGGGTTACAATACTCAGAAAGAACGAGATTCTGTAGCTGAACATCCACCTATTCATTTATTATCTTCTACTCAGTTTTGTCAGGATTTTTCTGGATGGAAAATTTGAGGGAAGAAGTAAGAAGGAAGAAGGAGAAAGAAGGAAGAAGATAGTTTGAAAGTTAGGAGAAAACTTAAATTTGGGAAATAGTATGATCCTGCTATAGCAATTAGGAATGATTTTGATAGAATTTAAGAACAATTAAGATAAATCAAAATCCTTTAGTTAATTTGACAAAACTATAGCGATTTTCACTCTGGTGAGGTACATTAACGAGCGCCCTAAATCCCCCTTAAAAAGGGAGATCCCTGCTTGAAAAAAGAATGCGACAAAAAGCTGCATCTCGTCAGATTATTTTAGGCAGCTATATTGCTATATCTATTATTTTTATTGAAATGAGCTTTTTTTATTCAATTTCAATATTGATTCTTTATTACTTCGGCATTGCTGAATTAAAGTATGAAAGTAGGTTTATAGGGAGTAGGCAACACTTAACTGGGAGCAAGGAACAGTTAATATTAACAAGTAGTTCAAACAATACAAAATACAAAATCATCAAATCATACCCTGAATCAGCAACGCCCTTTCTTACTTCTTTCTTCTTCCCTCTTCCCTCTTCCTTCTTCCTTAATTAACAACTACTTAATTATCTAAAAATTAGGAAATTGAAACTATGCTAGATCTGACAAAACTAGGGCAACAAATGCAAGGGATGAGTCAACATCTGACAAAAGAAGCTCTGGCTGCTCAAAATAGATTAGATATAGCTCAAGAATTATTGGAAGAAGCAAAAAATGAACAGGAAAAATTATTAGAATTGGAGGAAACTTGGAGCGATCGCATACTTTTTAATCCTGCTATTCCGATAGAATCTTTAGATAGTTATCCTCTGATTAATCCGCCTCCGAAAATTCATACGGTATTTGCGACAGATGGTTCTCAAATAGCTCCAAGTCACCATGAAATTGCTTATTGTTATTTGTTAAATATTGGGCGAGTAATGTTACATTATGGGGAAAGTGTTTATCCGCTTTTAGATAGTATTCCAAAAATTTTTTATGAGGCAGATGACCTTTATATTTCTCGACAATGGGGAATTAAAACTGAAGAATGGATGGGTTATCGACGGACTATTTCTGAGGGTTTGGTTTTGGCAGAATTGGGTTGTGAATGGAGGAAAAATAATTCTGATAATTTAGGTTCGCCAATATTAGCTATGGTTGATGGTTCTCTGATTTATTGGTTCTTAGAATCTTTGCCTTCTGAAGCCAGGGATAGAATTTTAAATCCGATTTTAGATGCTTGGAATAAATTAAAGTTAGCTGGTATTCCTTTGATTGGTTATTTGAGTGCTTCTCGAAGTAGTGAAAGTTTATCTTTTTTACGTTTAAAGGCTTGTATTTATGATGAACCAGACTGTGTTAGTTATTGCCCGAATGTTGGTTTAGGCGGATTTGGTTTTACCGAAAAAGCACCTTGTCAGTCGTTTGAACCTTTGCGAGATGTAATATTTTGGGGTTCAATATTACAGCCTGGGGAAAGGAGTCCTTTATGGCAATCTTCGGCGAGAATTTTGGATTTATATGGGGATAATACTATCTATTTTTGTTATGTGAATGTTGGTACGGAGGTTGCTAGAATTGATATGCCAGAATGGGTGGCTGAGGATGAAGAAATGTTGGAGTTAGTGTTAGGAATGATGTTGGCTCAAGTGCAGAAAGGTTATGGTTATCCGGTGGTATTGGCGGAAGCTCATAATCAAGCGGTGGTTAGGGGTGGCGATCGGGCAAGTTTCTTTGCTTTATTGGAGCAGGAAATGATTAAGGCTGGTTTGAAAAATGTGGGAACTTCTTATAAGGAGACTAGGAAGCGAGGTAGTATTGCTTAATTTTAGGAGTCAGGAGTCAAGAGTAGGGGTGATTCGCGAATCACCCCTACAGAATTCAGGAGGAATTTTCATTATAACTCTAGGGGTTTGCTCTCCAAACCCTAATCCCTTGAGACTCAATGACAGAAATTTAGCGATCGCTCCTTGACAGCCAGAAAAAGTTGTTTTATTTTAAAATTAGATAAGTATTATGGGTAAATATTGACTTTTTTTTTAGGTAGGTTGGATTTAGGTAACGAAACCCAAGATAAATATTCAGCTTGCTGAGGCACAGGAGCAAGATACTTTTACTACTAAACTGAAAGATTAGCGCTTTTCATGTTTTGCCTCCCAAATAACTGTAGGGATTGGGAAACCAAACCCCAACCACTTATGAAGTCAGAACTCAGAACTCAGAAGTCAGAATTTAGGAGGAATTTTCTTGATTTGCTTGAAGACTAATTTTGAGCATCCCTCCTTGACAGTCAGAAAAAGTTGTTTTATTTTCAGATTAGATAAGTATTATGGAAAAATATTGACTTTTTTTTTAGCTCCTAAATAACTGTATGGGTTGGGAGGTTTTGGAGAAGGGTTTGGAGAAGGGTTTGGAGACCAAACCCCTACCTTGAATAATTTCCATCGTTAATTATTCAAGCTTGAAGATTTGAAGATTTATAGATAGTAGGTTGGATTGAGGTAACGAAACCCAATATAAATATTCAGCTTGCTGAGGCACAGGAGCAAGATACTCCTACTGCTGAAGAATTAGGCGATCGCTCCTTGACAGCTAGAAAAAGTTGTTTGATTTT
>NZ_JAAHGT010001060.1 GCF_010672385.1 Okeania sp. SIO2F4 | reverse complement strand
GCCAGCTGAGTGCAGGCTTTCACCGACTTGCCGTCGACCAGCACCGTGCACGAGCCGCAAAGGCTGGTTTCACAGCCGACGTTGGTGCCGGTTAGCCCTAGCTCCTCGCGCAGGAAGTGGACCAGTATGGGGTGATGGGGTGATGGGATGGTGTGGTGATGGGGTGAATTAAATATTGAAGATAATTAGGTTTAGTAGGGTGCGTTAATGAAATGTAACGCACCGCCTATCCCAAATATTTCGGTGCGTTACGCTTCGCTAACACACCCTACTAAACTGTTTCAACTAAAATAGTGTATTAGATTTGTCATTGCGAACGACAGTGAAGCAATCTCCAGACACTTTTCTATTGCAACATTTAAAATGAAACAGTCCACTACTGGAGCTAGGAAAATTGTAGGGTGCGTTATACTGCTTAAATTCATACTATGAAAGAGATTCAGCAACCCGTCGTAACGCACCATTTTAGATGTGTCAGTCCACTACTGCATTTATTCTCAAAATGTAAACTATTAGAGGTTTTTATGAATTTAAAATTAGTTCAATCCCTAGCAGAAATTATTAACAGCTTAATCCCAGAAGAAAAACAATTTTTAGGGACAATGATTAATTTAATTCAAGATAATAACCAACCTGAAAATCAGTCTTGGCATGAGTTTATTGAAAATACTTATGGCAGTATTGAATATGAAACTTTTGTCAGGCATTCTCAAGGTAATTTTGAGTAGGTAGAATGATTTGATTTTAGTAATTCATAATGTATGAAACTGATAACTGAAATGACTATGACTCAAACTTTATTAAAACCAGAAAATTCAACCCTATTAATGGGAATTAGATGGGAAACTTATCAAGCATTATTGTTAGATTTAGCAGAAAATCCTAGTAAAAAATTGACTTACGATCGAGGTTTATTAGAAATTCTGACTCCCTTGCCAGAACATGAAATTAATAAAGGTTTTTTAGGAGGACTGGTACAAACAACTACGGAGGTATTAGGATTAGAAATATCAAGTCTTGGTTCGACAACATTAAGTCGAAAAGATTTGCAAAAAGGGATTGAACCAGATGAATGTTATTACATTACTAATGAGGAATTAGTACGAGGTAAAATTAAGTTTGATTTTAATGACGATCCACCTCCAGATTTAGCAATTGAGATTGATATTACTAGCAGTTATTTAGACCGTTTAACAATTTATGCTGCTTTAGGTATCGGAGAAATATGGAGATTTGATGGGGAAAAGTTGTTTATTTATTGTTTGCAAGATGGGAGTTATCAGGAGCAAGAAAAATCAAATGTTTTGCCAATTTTATCGAACTCAGTTATTTTAAATTTTCTCACTAGACGAGGTGAAAAAGGAGAAAATGCTTTACTCCGTGAGTTTCGTGAATGGTTAGAGAATCAGAAAATTATTGAGAAATAGAACATAGCTCAAGTTCTCTGATAATTGATAACTGAAACAGAGTATCGAAAATGCTGAAATAAAGAAAACTCCTAAAATTGAGTTTCTAAAACTTTTTTCTGTTGACGGCTGAAACGCTTATATGTTACTTACAGACCACAACTCTCTGCACGAGAGAAAAGAAGGCTTGATGTAGCCGATATTTGGCTGTTTTCTCGAAATATTCTTCCACCCAATGGCCCATCTAAATGTTCACCCCTTCCACTAGTACCAAATACTGCCACTGGTAGATGCCCTTTATAAAAAGTACTTAAGTCAAACTGTAGGTTATTGTAGTATAACCATTTTTCTCCTTGATGCCATCCTACTTCCTTACCAAACTTTTCCCAGATTTCATCATCAAGATTTCTTTTTCCACCTAATCTCTGATAAATTTTATTCTGCACGGAAAAGCCAAATTTACCATTACTATATTTTACCCAAAGTTGGTCAATTCTACGGAGGTCTGAACATGGAAAATTTTCAATTGACTTTTGGTTTAGATAAGCTGCATTTTCTTGGTTAGTAACTTTTAGCATTATGCTAAAAGTTTCCTGATCTGCTTCTTTCAATCTTTTTTGTCTTAGTAAATTTTCTAGAGTTTCATAATCTCCAATTATGTTAGTGGTATCTTGGTTACTCTTGGTATTATCTGTGTTTTGTCCCTCGGATTTTGGTGTTATGTTAGTGGTATCTTGGTTACTCTTGATATTGTCTGTGTTTTGTAGTTCAGATTGTGGTGGTGTTGTATTCTGTATATTATTTGTTTTTAAACCAAATGGGTCTATAAGAAGATCTATTACTGGATTTATTACCAATAAAACTATTCCCATAATTCCTACTAAAACTGCATACTTTAACTTGAAATTATTAGGAAGAAATTTATTTTTTTCCGGTATATTTGGATGTGGTGATTTTTCTCCTTGATCATCGGATGGCTGCTCATCACCTGACTTTAAATTATTTGTCGATTTACTCAATCTTTTCATTGCATCAGTAGCGTCCATATCTGAACCGGAAGCAGCTATATTAACTCTAATCCATAATTGTCTAGCTAATTCAAGATTTTTCTCTACTTCAGCACGATAAGCATCATTTTTTAGTGTAGCAATATCACTGGAATTTGCCTGCTTTTGCAACAGAATTAAATGGGATTTAGTAATTGGTTCAACCATACTATAAGGAGTTTGCCGAGGTTTTCTAAACTGACGATTAATATCAGAAACTCGACCACTTAAACGATTATCTAATCTTTCTACAGTAGCACAATTACCTTCTCCTTTAATTCTTAAAGATTCTAATAAAGCATAAGTAAAAGAACCCTGTTGTATCCTTTCATCCTCAATTTCATAAGACCTTTCATTAGGACTACAAGAAAAAAATGTAATTACTCCTTTCTGCTTTTCTTTTCCTATACCTAAACCCTTTGAACTTTCCTGACTGCGACAAGCATCTAAAAATAAAATCACATTATCTGCTCCACATCGCCTTAACCTTTCTGTCACAAAATAAAGGGAAATAGCAGTATATTCTACCCCATCTGGATGAGGGTCAGCATCAGCAGGCATCAAATAATCTCGGTCTTTAAAACGCATTCCATGACCACTATAAAAAAACCAAAAATTATCACCAGCAGATAAAAATTCCTTGTTAAATCTTACTCGTAAAAATCTGTTAAGAGGGCCACAGAT
>NZ_JAAHGT010000106.1:6093-16566 GCF_010672385.1 Okeania sp. SIO2F4 | reverse complement strand
AGCATATTGTACTTTTTCTGCTGGATGTTCTATAAAAGGCTTAATTAGAGAAATTGCTTCTTGAGCTTGAAGTGTTCCCAAAGCTTCGATAATATCTTCATAAGGTTGAATCAAATGAGGTTTACCTGGAACCAAAACTGCGGCTTCAACCCCTCCCTCTAAAAGTTTGACTAACGTTGGAATACAGCTAGGGTCTCCTAACATTTCCAATGCTTCTATTGCTGCTTCTCGTACATAATAGTCGGAGCATTCCAAACACTCTATCAAAGCAGGTACAGCTTTTTTATCTTCTAACTTACCAAGGGCACGAGCAGCATTCCGTCTCAAGGGATATCCACCGTCTTCTGTACGGTCAGACTCATCTTTTAGTGCAGCAAGCAAACCCTCAATAGCATCAGGAGTATTAACTCTAAACCTCCCTAACCACCAAGCAGCATAATATCGTTTACCTAATTCTTCATGGCGTAGGTTAGCGATCGCCTCTTCCACAGTTAGAGACTCGCCATTGTCTGATACTTGTTCTGATGGTAATTCCAAATACTGCCACTCCATTTTTATATATATAAGGTCTTCGATACTATGAGTGCTAACATTTGTTAACAATGCACAGCAAGATTAACTTGCTGAGGGGGTATCTCCCAATGTGGTATAAAAATTTTCTACCACGATGCACGATCAAAATTCCACGCGCTCCATTTAAGTTGCGATCGAGGCGAAAACCATCATTACCAGTAACAACTTTTTTACCACCTAAATTCTTCAGGATTTCACCAGTCCAGCTAACAGTTTTGCTAGTATAAGCTTCACTTACATCTAAGCATCTAAGACGATTTTGTTACATTCAGCAGCTTTATGTTTCAATAAAAATTAAAATGTGTAATGTGCCTTCTTTTTTTCTCTTCCTTCTTAAATAATAACCAAAAAATTAGGTCAATAGGTTCCCCTTGGATAGGATCTGAAATAAATCAACTTCAGTATTTCAAGGCTCTAACTGAACCCAGAGGTATTGATAACTGTTAACTGTTAACTGAAATAACGATGCCCGGAAAGATGAACAAATACTAACCACAGGCCAGCACCTGTATACCTCTCCGAGCTACGTTGAATATCAGCTCAAGGCTATTGATTAGGTGAATATTAATTTCACTTTCATCAGTTAGTTAATATGCCAACTACTAGCTGAGAGCATTAATAGCGTAATCAAGATAGTTGTTAGCTTCAGTAGCAGGATCGCCGGTGATACCGTGGTTAGCTTTGATGTACTTCAGAGCTTCAATGTACCAACTAGGAGACAACTCAAAGGTTTTGTTAATTTCATCAATTCCTGCAATTAGTATCTCATCCATAGGACCTGTACCACCTGCAATTAGACAATATGTTACCATTCGCAGATAGTAACCAATGTCACGAGAACACTTTGCCTTTCCTACAGGAGTAGAAGCATAGTTAGGTCCCTGAGTTGTAGTAGTGTAAGGGAACTTGTTGTAAACTGCTTGAGCAGCTCCATCAATCAAGCTTTGGGATTTTTCCGTAAGAGCTTTAGCAGCTTTTAAACTTGCGTCAGCATACTGATAACGACCAAATGCTGAGAATAATTCTGTGCTAGTCAGGAAGCGGCCTTGAGAATCTGCCGCACTTACTGCTTCAGTCAGAGGAGTTTTCATTGTTGAAGTTCTTTCCTAAATCTTGTGAGTACAAATTTTGGTAGAAATTTAAAATCTGTAGAGATGCTAAGGTGCATCCTTACAAAAAAGTTTTTTACAGTGTTTTTAAGCGACTGCTGCTGCTGCACGGTCGAAGTAGCCACCAATCTCAGCCATTAAAGAGGAGCAATCTCCAGGGGTAATGCCATTAGGATCGTTAGCAATAGCAATAGCAGCTTCTTTCATTTTTTGTACACCTACGGCTACAGAAGCACCAGGAGTTCCTAGAGCTAAGTACGTTTCACGAAGACCATTAAGACAACGGTCATCTAGTACACTTGCATCACCAGCGAAAGTAGCGTAAGTTACATAACGTAGGATAATTTCCATGTCACGTAAACAAGCTGCCATACGACGGCTTGTATAAGCATTTCCACCAGGAGCGATCAACTGAGGCTGATCTGCAAATAGAGAACGAGCTGCATTAGCAACGATAGTAGAAGCATTACCAGTAATACGGTTAACTGCGTCTATACGCTTGTTGCTCTGTGCAACCATTTCTGCCAAAGCATCGATTTGGCTAGCCGGAACAAAATCACCTCTGGCATCTGCCTGGGAAACTACTTTTGTGAAAGCATCAAACATTGATTAATACTCCTAATTTGCTTTTTTTTTAGTTGCTTTTCAATGCTATGGGTATTTTTTAGTTCTTTTCAGGCTAAGTGCCCATGCCTGGAAAGGTAAAACTCAGATTTTTTGATAATCCTGAGAAAATCCTACACCGTTTATGAGAAGCTTTTCAACCTCATCAATTATTGGTCTTGTTAATTTTCCCTTGTCTTTAGAACCCTTCAGATATTATTTATACAATGCTGTTGTGTTTTTGTTTATTACAAATTATTAACAAAATTCTCTGAAGCTGGAAAGTTAAGCAGGATGCAAGGCCAATTGTTTTTCTAGGTCAAACAGAAAGCCATGAATATATTCTTCCGTCCATTCTGGGCCATAAAATCTGGTAAACATTCCCCTAGCTGGATCTTTCTCGGCTCGATATCTGATATAACGCAGTTGGGCTTCCTTAATTTCTCCTAATTCTTCTGGATCGGTAATAGCTTCTGCTTGTTTTACAAAAATTAAATAAGCTTGCAAGTAATCTTTGAACGCCTCAAATACTCTTGTCTCAACTAATTCGGTTTTCTCAGGACGAGTCCAAAGAAAGGCTGGAGAAAAGAATGGGGTTGCTTCTTCAGGAAAATCACCTCCCCAAGGTAGATGTTGCTGATATGCTTGGAAAGTGTCCCATATCGGCTGAGTATACTTTTCTTGGTACTGGAGGTCATCCCGAAATAAGGGCTGCATATCTAGGGCAATTAAATGTCCCCCTGGCAAGGTAACTAGGTCTGCTCCAAAAAAGGGCAAGTCATAATTCAGATGAGGGAATATGACAAAATTTAACACTTGGAGGGCACTGCCACCTTGGACATGAGCTGCTCTAATCTGCCGGAGTTTGGAGGTAGAGTAGGCATAACTGGTTGTCTTTACTTCTTGTTCCTTCTTGCCCTTACCAGTTATAGCAACTTTATGTTCAAATCCAGAGGGTATGGGGTAAGGTTGTAGTTCTAGTTCTTGCTTGAGCAGATTCAGAGCATAGTCTAGAAAAGGTTGATACAAATTCACAATATTTTCAGTGGGTGTCATTTCAGTTATCAGTAACTTCTTACTGAATTAGTAGGCTACGAGAATCCGACATTTCCTTTTTTTTATCCCCTTGAAAGGGGAAGCTATTGACCTTATTTCTTAGTCATTACATATAGAATCTTATTTGAATTGTCAGAGATTGTAACTTTTTAGGGAATAGGAAAGAAAGAAACTTATAGACTTTTAAACAATAATCAAATTCTGACATCTAATTACTGATTGCTATTATAAATATTCATCTATTAGTAGTCAGTTCTGCTGCTTTTGAAAGAACAAGGCAACTACTAAAATTAGCTTATGACCTTTTTATTCATAATGTTTAATTTTCCCTGAAGACTAATTCTTTCTCCCAAGACAATGAGTTAATAACTAATTGTTGATAGCTAATAGCTGACGGCTGAATACTCATATCATATTTCAGCAATTACTATCGATAAAAATCAGTTCACACCCCCCTTAAATTGTTGGAGAGGTGTGAGTTAAATTCTTAACTTAATAGTTAACAAAGTCATCGAGTTGTAGTAGGAACTGCTAATGGTACAGCATCTTCAAATAAGAATTCGTATAGAAATTTTTCTGACCATTCATGGCCAAAATAACTACTAAATAATCCTGATGCTGGGTCTCGTTCAGCACTATATTGATCGTAATCTTTTTGAGCTTTAACTATCTTTTGAATCTCTGCTTCTGTCTGGAGAATTTCTGCTTTGTCTAACATTTCCCAATATAAACTAATGTAATCTTGATAAGCTTGGAAAAATGTAGTTTGTACTGTCTCTGCATCTGTTTTGGCAAATAATAAATATTTAGAAAAATATTGATTGGCATCGTAAAACTTCATTTCTAAGTTTTGAGCTAAATTATTATATTTCTCTCGTAGCGATCGCATTGGTTCTATATATTTAAGCAAGTAAGATTCTTCTTGGAATAAAGGTTGAAAATCTAATACTATTAAGATTTTATTTTTACCGAAAGATAATAGGTCTATTCCTAGCAGTGGGATATCGTAGTGGTAACTGGGATAAATTACACTATTAAATACTTGAGCTGCAGCTCCTGCATCAATGTAGGTATAACGTATTTTTCTCAGTTCGGCACACTCATAACACCAACTTTGAATGGTGGCTTGATTTTTGCCTCTATTACTAACGTTAGCTTCTAAACCAGCAGGAATTGAACGACTGCGTAAGTCAAATTTACTAAATAATTCTTTTTCTAAATATTCAAGAAATGGTTTGTACATCGATACTTAATAGTCATATATTAATTCATTTTCGACAATAATAGATGGCCATCATCAGAGTCTCATTTCTCATAAACAAAGCAATAATCCTTCATAAAGTTACAAGTCCAAATTTAAAAGTCAAAAGTCAAAAGTTAACAAATGGAGTTTGCTGAGAAAGTCTTTTGTTGAGAGCAGGGAATGGGATATTAGGGAATGGGCAATAGTTTTACTGTTAATTTTTCTGTTTTTTGCCCTGACATTTTGGCAAAATTATAGGTTTTTGAGCTGAATTTAGTCATTACTTTAGCAGCTTTTTATAATTTAATACTACTTCAAACTATGAATAGGGTTTGCTGAAAAATTCTAATGGTGATGATAGGGAACAGTTTAGACTATCTGCTACAGCCAAATTTTCAGCATTGTCAAGGAAAAATTTTAGCTTTTTGAGACTATTTGAGTCCAAAACCAGGCACTTTTTTCGACCCCAAAAAGGTATTAGCCTTTATCTATCAATGGTTTGATATTTAATTAGCAAGCCCTATTTCTTTATGCTATAAATTATCTGAAATATATCAATAATAATTTCTGATTTCAAGACAATACGAGCATAATTATTGTCTAGCTGATAACGCAGTTAAGACCTAGGAGGTAAGCTAAAAACTGACGTGGGAAAAAATCTGTAATTTGAGTTTTTTTGTAGTTTAACCAATCAAAATTTTCTCAGCATTTTTAATCAAGTTCTGATGGTAGTTGTTGCCAAAGCAAACGATAGAGTTGTATGGGTTCATCTTTTCCTTTTACCATTACTGGCGGAATTTTTTCTAAGGGAAAATTATGTGATTTGAGTTTTTCTTTTGTAGTTTGACTAATCAGAATTTCGTCAGCTTTTGCTTCACTACATATTCGGCTAGTAACATTAGTAGTATCCCCAATAGTAGCGTATTGAATTAATTGTTCTGAACCAATATTTCCCGCTGCAACTTTACCAGAATTAATTCCTATATGAATAGCAATTGGTTTTTGATGACGTTTTTCTCTCTGTTGATTTAACCGACGAACTGCCCACTGCATATCAATTGCTGCTTTTATGGCTTTTTCTTCATCATTAGCAGTTTGATAAGGAGCGCCCCAAATAGCAAATAAAGCATCTCCTATATATTTTTCGAGCGTTCCTTCATACCTAAAAACAATATCTTCGACCATAATTTTAAAATACTCATTCAGCATAGAAATTATTTGGCGTGGCTCCATTGTTGAAGACATTTTTGTAAAGCCACTAATATCAGAAAATAAGGCTGTTACTTCTGTATCAACTATTTCTAATTTATCTGTTTCCTTGAGTTTTCTAGCTACAGTTAAAGGAAAGAAACGTTCTAATTTATTTCGGAGAATTGCCTCTGCTTGTATCTTCTTATAGAGTTGAGTATTATCTATAGCGATCGCTGCTTGATTAGCTAAACCTGTTAGAAATTCTACATCTTCATCAGAATAAACATTTGATAATGATAGATTATCAGCATATAAAACTCCGATGACTTTATCCCTAGGTTTGAGTGGGATACAAACTGCTCCATGTATTGATTGAGCAACAATTGACTCTGGATTATCAAAACGCTGATCGAGGGAAGCATCTGTAGTTAAAAAAGTCTTACCTTTTTCTATTGCAAAATTAGTAATATTTTTGCTATAAAATCGACCTTCAGTGGTAATTCCTTCTTTTCCTTTGACTGCTTTTTGTTCAAGTTCTCCAGTTTTTTCATTGACTAAAAGTATGACAGCTCGATCTACTTTAATAATCTGAAACAGCAAGTCAAGAATTTTTTCTAGTAAAATTTCTAATTTGGTAGGAGAAGAAAGTTGTTTACTGACTTCCAACAAAATTTTTAATTTATCTACTGCCTGAAGATTAATATCTTTTTGCCTCAGTTTAAGCACTGATACTGAATCATCTTGCTGTTGATCTAAGAGTTGATTTAATTCAGTTTTAGTAGACTCTTGTAAGTATTCTTTAACTATATGTGTCGGACCTATATCTTGTTCCTGATTAGGATTAGTAACAAATTTAAAAATTGCATTACCACAATGAATTAAATCTCCCTCATTGAGCAAGCAATTATCAATTTTAATCCCATTAACAAAAGTACCATTACTACTGTTTTGATCGACAATACTCACACAATATTGAGAAATTACAATTTGTGCATGATGACGGGAAACACTTATTTCGTTAGTAATAGCAATAATATTGTCTCTTTCCCTACCAATAGTAATTTCACCTGTCGATAATTCATATACTTTTTCATTAGTAGTATCTGGAGCATAAATTAAGTATGCCATTTATTTTCCTCCTAGAGAGTTAGACAAATTAAATACATAGTAAATATACAGATATATTATCTTAATTCTGATTGAAATTAGCAGCAAGCTGGTATTCAGAGTTTTCAACTTGTGTAGAACACTGCTGCAAGTTGATTTTAGGCAATAGCTTCAGTAAAATTCCAATAACATTAATGGAAAAGGTACACAGTATTCAGTTTTGATCGTGAACTCTGAACACTAAACAAATAAAAAAATACTGTTTAGCTGAAGTGACTAGGAAACACTATCTTTGGTGCAACTACACAAGATATTTTTTATCCCATCAGCAAAAGTTGATACCTTGTTACCTATTTTGATTTGCCAGTCAAGATATTTGATTGAAATATATTTAGCAAAGTTTTTCAGATATGCAGATGAAAAGCTATAGCGTTTCTCAAATTTTTTATCCCATCAGCAAAAGTTGATACCTTGTTACCTATTTTAATTTGCCAGTCAAGATATTTAATTGAAATATATTTAGCAAAGTTTTTCAGATATGCAGATGAAAAGCTATAGCGTTTCTCAAAGAGCGTGAAGTACAGTTGTTTTTCTTATTTTCTCTCTTGGTGCGCTACCAAGTGCGTCTGTCGCACCCCGAGGGGTCGCACTGCTATTCCCTGCTTCCCAAATTACTACTCCCTACTTCGTACAGACCTTCCATGCAACGTCCATACCTACTCCCTAAAACCAAAGAATTTTGTACCTCACGAGTATGGGAATTGCTATATATAGCGTTTCTCACTCTTGGAAAGATACACAAGTTTTAGATTTTAAGGAGTAGGGAGTAGGGAAGGAGGAGAAAAAAATACCGTAGCTCATTAATATGAAAACTGCTATAGTCTTTTTTAATAAGGATGAATTACAGAGTTTTTTGATAGGGTTGAGCTGGTAAAAGATATTTACAGCACTTTGCGCGGATTGTGAGGTACAGTTGAAGACTAATCTGTCTTCCCTATTTACTAAAGTGGTAAAACTTTGTACCTCACGCGCCTCCGAAACTGCTGTAATACAACTATAAATAATTTAATTTAACTGTACTTTATACTAATTTGATTCAATATACGTTATACCAAATTTTCCAAAGAACATCACTATAATTTTATACAACCTTACTTTTTAGGAAAGTTGTATTTCAATAATGAATAATTAATAATTAATAATTACCTCTTCTTAAAACATTGAGGATTGGTTAAAAGGATTTTTTTTCTTTTCTTGGTCGATTAGATATGGCGAGGTTTTGTCCCCATCCCATCCTGCTCCAAGCTCCGTTTTTCATGTCGGCGACAGCCGAAACGACCACTTTTTATCCTTGAAAGGAGAGGCTTTAAACCTTATTTTTTCGGTAAAGTTTTAACTACTAACTACTAATAACAAGTCCGGTTTATCAAAATGTCAGATATTAGAATAGTTGGCTAATATTTACTTACTGGCGTGGTTCTTCTACCAACACATAGATAAAAAAACAGTATTTATAAGGAGTTTAAACTTCTAAAACTTCTGGGTTTATTAGTACCAAAATTACTTAGTCTAATACCAAATTAAAAAATATAATTCTAGCAAAAATCAAGGTAAGCATTTCCTGCGGAATGCTGCCCAAACAGCTGTTAGTCAGCCTCCTGCGGAGAAACTACGTTAACAGCTATCAGTTACTAGCATAAGGATAAGTGAAGGAGTGAAGAATTAAAAGTATAGGGAAAAACAGATAAAGGAAATTAGATACGCTGAAATATCTACCAGACCACCTTGACAAATTCTCTAGACTAAATTGCACAATAACTGACTTGATTTTTATTGCTCACTAAAGAAAAAGGGAGTAGGGAAAAATCTGCCCTCAAATTTAATTTCTCCATTTGGAAACCAAGGTCTCTCCTACTTCTGTACATTGCCAAACTGTATTAGGGGCAATTAATGAATTGCCCCTACTGAAACCTACTAAAAAAATTGGCGTTGCTGATTTTAGGTACGAAAGAAACTCCCCTACTCAGATCGTTAAGAGTCATTAATTAAGTGCAAATCATATCTGCTTTCCACTTTCGGAAAAAAACTTCTTTCTATCTCCTGAGTTCTAAGTTCTGACTCCTAGATATCATACATTTATTCAGCAACGCCACAAAATTTAATAGCAATCTTTTTTCAAATTGGTAAAACTAGCCAAATTTATTTCATAAATGAACCTACTACACCATTCATATCACTATCCAAAGGATTGCCCAAAGCATTAAAATTCCACAATGTATTATCTCGATAAACTGCTCCCATTAACATTGAGATTTTACCTTGATAAGTACCATTACCAGATAAAGTATATTTTGCTATTTCTACTCCTTTATTATCAACAGCTCTAACAAAGGCATTTTCTACCATTCCAAATTGTTGTTTCCTTTCTTTGGCTTGATAAATACTTACTGCTAAGATAATTTTTTGGTATTTTTCAGGAATAGAGTTTAGTTTCAAGATTATTTGTTCATCATCTCCCCCTCCTTCTCCAGTCAGATTATCCCCTGAATGAATTACTGTCTTATCCTTAGATTCTAAATGACCATAATAAATTACATCTTCTTTGTAATTTTTGAGTTTGTCATTCTCTCCTAATAAAATTGCATAACCATCAAGGTCAAAATCCGATCTATTACCGAATAAACCAGCTAAACCACTTGCAGATTTTGCTACATCCCATCCTAGTCCCATTGTCAGTCTTGATAGATCGTATTCACTTTTATCAAGTACAATTTTTTGCCCTTTTTTGAGGTTGATAGTCATATATTTATTACCCTGTATAAACTCTAAAAAATTTTAACAAAAATCAAGAAGGAATCATTTCAGTTATCAGTTATAGCAATACGCTCTGGCATATTTACATATTTTTTTGTACACCTTTTATAGGGGGAGTAGGGGAGTAATTTTTTTTGCCCTCGCCTGCCTAAAATGCTAACTTTTTGAGTAGACAAAATTCTTACTCCCCACAGTTCCCACCCTCCCCAAACTCTATTTTTCTTTTTCTCCTAGATACGGAGAGACTTTAAGTCTTAATCACTTAATTAACTATTAGTTATTTGGTAAAACTAGCCAAATTTATTTCATAAATGAACCTACTACACCATGCATATCACTATCCTTTGGATCCCCCAAAGCATTAAAATTCCACAATGTATTATCTCGATAAACTGCTCCCATTAACATTGAGATTTTACCTTGATAAGTACCATTACCAGATAAAGTATATTTTGCTATTTCTACTCCTTTATTATCAACAGCTCTAACAAAGGCATTTTCTACCATTCCAAATTGTTGTTTCCTTTCTTTGGCTTGATAAATACTTACTGCTAAGATAATTTTTTGGTATTTTTCAGGAATAGAGTTTAGTTTCAAGATTATTTGTTCATCATCTCCCCCTCCTTCTCCAGTCAGATTATCCCCTGAATGAATTACTGTCTTATCCTTAGATTCTAAATGACCATAATAAATTACATCTTCTTTGTAATTTTTGAGTTTGTCATTCTCTCCTAATAAAATTGCATAACCATCAAGGTCAAAATCCGATCTATTACC
>NZ_JAAHGT010000106.1:0-5993 GCF_010672385.1 Okeania sp. SIO2F4 | reverse complement strand
GAATTACTGTCTTATCCTTAGATTCTAAATGACCATAATAAATTACATCTTCTTTGTAATTTTTGAGTTTGTCATTCTCTCCTAATAAAATTGCATAACCATCAAGGTCAAAATCCGATCTATTACCAAATAAACCAGCTAAACCACTTGCAGATTTTGCTACATCCCATCCTAGTCCCATTGTCAGTCTTGATAGATCGTATTCACTTTTATCAAGTACAATTTTTTGCCCTTTTTTGAGGTTAATAGTCATATATTTATTACCCTGTATAAACTCTAAAAAATTTTAACAAAAGCCAAGAAGGAATCATACCAAGCGTGATAAATTTTTGGTACAGATAGGTAGGAGACGTTGATTATAACTACTTCCTTTTTGTATAAACTTCTTGATCTGAATTAAGCGACAAAAATCTATAATTTTAATGCTTTTTTCTTTGTTTATTCTGCCAACTGTGGTTTTGCTTCTTCCTTACCTATACTATTTGTAACATTCTTTTTCCAGCCTTCCTATCATTTAGTATTACCCTACTAAATAAAATTCGGTTTGTAGTGGCAGGGTCAAACTATTACTTCCGATCGGTTAAATTGAGTCACTCAATTTTTGTTTAAATAGTAAACCAAAATTCTGTAGAAATAATTTTCAGCATCTGTCAATCTCTCAGTTACTAATTTTTATTTTCAGCCTCAACTCAATATAAGCATTCAACTATTATCAGCAGTTAGCAATAAAAATTAAGTCAGTTGTTGGGTAATTCAGTCTAGACAATTTGTAGAGGTACTTTGGTAGATATCTCAGTTTATCTAATCTCCTTTATCTATTTCAATACTTTTAATTCTTCTAACTTGACTTATTATTATACTAGTAACTAATAGCTGTTAACGTAGTTCCTCCGCAGGAGGCTAACTGACAGCTAAATGCTTGCAACCAAATTAATTGACAAAATTACTTTTTACCTGTTTGCCAATTAAATCCATATTGATAAAATTCGTCTGCCTGTCTATGGCCTTGAAAATATTTTTCCTCTTTAACAATCATAATTTGAGAGTTAATATTTTTCACAAATGCTGCCACACAAAAACTGCGATTACTATCAGGATTATTCAATTCTAGATAAATTTCTTCACCATTACTTATCTTAAAGAAGATTCTTCCATATACAGATTGAAAATCTCTAGCACCTTCATATATAAAAGCAAAGAATAGTACCCTTTTAATTAAATCTGGTCTGAAAATATACATATTTTCACCATCATTTGCTATACCTGTTCGGTCATCTTTATCTAAATAAATGTAAGGTGAAGTTTTTCTGGAGCCAAAGTTTTTTCCTAAAGGTTGAATAACTCCCTTTTCTCCATTCATCATTTCATACATACAACCTAAATCTAAATCTGGCATACTATTACTGCCAAAGATTTTTTCTATCAAACCACCTTGACTATTTTTAACTGCTTCCCAGTTAAGATTAACATGAACTTGAACAGGATTAGCTCTCTCATCTTTGCTCAAGTCTATTTTATGAAAATCTCCAGTTTTTTCCAGTTTAATAACCATGATTTTTAGTCTTTCATAGTAACAACAAAGGTAAGTATTCAGATATCTTACCGAAAAATTCAGGTATAAAGCCTCTCCTAATAGAAGAAAAAGCCGTCGTTTAGCTAAACGCCATATCCAATCGACCAAGAGAAGAAAAAAATCCTTTGAGTCAATCCTCTTCTTTATCAGAAGAGATAATTATTAATTAATAATTAACGATTAATAATTAATTATTGAATGTCAGCTTATGACTAATCTAATACCGTCAACAGGAATAAAAGTTAATGATAGTGTGCATTAGTTGAACTTCTACTAAATTCAATGCCAGGAATTTCTATTCCGAGTTTAAAGGTAATAGTAGCAAATCCAGTTGTTATAGCCTACTTATCTCCCATCCAAAAATATTTCATCAGCCAAAAACTTTGATTTTTTTTTAAATTAATTCTTTAAGGTGATAACTGACGCCTGTTTCGCAGCATTCCGCAGGAAATGCTTACTAATAAAGTATTTGGTAGTTCTAAAATCTGAAGATTATCGGGACTATTTCCTCTTCTCTTTTCCCTACTAGCTATGATTATTTATTAATCACTGCCAAGTATTTTTATATTTTATTTTTCAAGTTTTTTGTTTTAGCGATCGCTCTAGCCAAAATACTCTTTTAGTTATTAGTAAACGTATTTTTCTACAAAAGTTTGTAACCCAGCATTATATCCTGTTCCTACTGCTTGAAATCTCCACTCACCATTTTTCTTATAGAGACGACCAAATTCTATTGCAGTTTCTCTGGAAAAATCTTCTTCTAATTCATACTTAGTTATTTCTTCTTGACTCTCCAAATCATAAACTCTAATGAAAGAATTTTTAACTTGCCCAAAGTTTTGCCTTCTTTTTTCTGCTTCATGGATAGTTACAACAAAAAGTAGTTCTTGAATACTAGAATTAACATTAGTTAAATCTACTTCTATTGTTTCATCATCCCCTTCCCCTTCTCCAGTTCTGTTATCTCCCCAATGCTTTACAGAACCATCTGGAGATTTTAAATTATTGTAGAAAACAAAGTATTCATCCTCTGGAATTTTTCCATTATCTTCTAACATAAAAACAGAGGCATCTAAATCAAATTCTGTACCTGTATCAGTAGGATTAACATCCCATCCCAAACCAATAGCAACTTTTGTTAAGCCTGGTGCATCCTTAGAAAGATTAATTCTGTGACCTTTGCTGAGTTTAACAGACATTTATTTTCCCTCTCTGAATAAATAATTTACAGCATCTTTCAAGATGATAATTTATATTTTTCTTTGCTGAAAAATCAGCAAATTTTGGTAAATTTCCCTATTCCCCTCATCTCCTCATCTCCCGTTCTCCCTAAATCCTTCACTTACGATACTTTGAAACAGTCTTGCTTTAAAGAGGAAGTTCGATATCTTATTTTCTGGTCCGAATAATTCATGGAGGTAAAGTTTAGCAAATAGCAAATCAAGTAAATTTTGAGTTGAGGCAATATCTATTTACTTAACCTATCAAATTCATGAGTAGATTTTCAAACATATACTTGAAGCTATTTTCTAAACTCAACCTATTTCTATTTTATCAGAATTATTTTTTACCCATTAATAATTCACTATAGCAATTCCCATCTCTAAGTGAGGTACAAAATTTGTTTGTTTTAGGTCATAGTAATTCGGGAGCGGTGGGAATAGAAAAGAAGAAAAACAATCGTACCTCAGTAACTTAAGAAACGCTATAAATCAATTAATTAGGTATATTTTTGTACAAAACTTTCTAAGCCAGAATTATAACCTTCTCCCACTGCTTGAAATTTCCATTCATCATTTTTTTTATACAATTTCCCAAACTCTATAGCTGTTTCCCTAGAAAAATCTTCTTCTAGTTCATACTTAGTTATCTCTTCTTGAGTTTCCCCATCATAAATTCTGATGTAAGAATTTCTCACTTGCCCAAAGTTTTGCCTTCTTTTCTCTGCTTCATATATAGTGACAACAAAAATAATTTCTTCAATTGTCGAATCAACCATTGATAAATCTACAGTGATAGTCTCATCATCTCCATCTCCTTTTCCTGTACGACTATCTCCCATAGATTCTACCGAACCATCAGCAGATTTAAGATTATTATAAAAAACAAAATATTTATCTTGAGGAATTTTGCCACTTGCTCCTAACATAAAAACAGAAACATCAAGGTCAAAATCTGAACCTGTATCTGAGACATTTACATCCCATCCTAAACCTGCTGCAGCTTTTTTCATTCCAGGCGCTTCTTTAGACAGACTAACTCTTTCACCTTTGTTGAGATTAATGCTCATAAATATTTCCTCGATTTATTTACTATTTTTAACTACAACCAGCACAAGTATAGATTACGGAAAATGATTACAACTAAATTTTAATGAAGATGTCTAATTATGACAAAAGTCTGATTTAAACCAATTTTTACTGTTTAGTAATGAGATTAAAACTTAAATAGTATCTAGGATCGGGAACAGAGGTTTTATTGTTAGTTCAACCCTATTACTGGACTGTTTTATCTGCCAAAATTGTCTTGTTTTTGCTAGTATGAAAAACCTCAAGTTTCAGAGGGTAAATGTACAAGCAAAGATTAAGATAGCTAGAGTGCTTATAGCGCTTTTCAGATTGCTCAACCACATCGTCACAACCAAAACCCTGTAAGGGTTTGCTGGTAATTCGCCCCTACCGTGGTCTACCATGCAGGAAAACTGCTGTAATAATCGGTATGTTCGGTGGGTTACGGGGTACAGTTAAGAGTTTGCTGAGTCAGAATATGTATTCTCGCCTAACCCTCCCTATTGGACCATTTCAGTTAAAATAGTCCATGAGGAAGTAGGAGAGTAGGGGAGTAGGGTAGGGACATTGCATAATAGCGTTCGTACGGGAGAAAGATTGTTGTTGGGTTTCAGTCCCTCAACCCAACCTGCATCTATTGGGATAAATATAGATGAAACAGTCTACTACTGGACCGACACAGCTAAAATAGTGCATTAGAATAGTCAGTGTAATTTTTGCTCTAGGAAGGTTTGGAGACTTTTCCTAAACCAACATTTAAGGCGTGTCGGTCTACTATTGGCGCGTCAAGCTTAAAGTAGTATGATAGATTTTTTACTAAAAGCTTTGAAAAATTGGCATCATACCATTTTCCTAAAGCAAAATTTCAGGCTTGACACGCCACTACCCCAGAGTTTAATATTTACTTCTTTAACAAACAGTCTCTCATTTAGTCAAAATTTTAAAAGTTCTCGCTCATCTTGAGACTAAAATATTGCGATTTTTTCAGTAAATACTCAATAAATTACACCATTTTCAAGAAATATTTCTACATTTTCAACTATGATTATGATATAGATAACAATCTTATTTTAATTGTGAGAAATTATAGATTTTTAAGGAACAGAGAACAGGCAATAGGGAACAAAGAAAAAACTGTATCTTATCAAAATAAAAAGCGCTATCTACTAGACTTTTAAGGAATAGTCAAATTATCATCTATGATTCCTGATTGCTATATAAATTTTGTCATTCTTATTATAAATTAGTTATTTACAGTGTATTCCTTCTTTTCGTTGATAAATATTTTGCTGAACACTCCGCAAATCTACCCTTAATTCCTACCTCCTAATTCCTTGATTGAATAATTTGTTTCTGATATTCATCTTCTGTCATTAAATCTGTGGTACTTTCCACACGATCTAAAAATACTAGACCTTCTAGATGATCGTATTCATGCTGAAAAATTCTAGCAACAAAATCTGTTAACTCTTGTCTTTCTAGTTTTCCTTCTCGATTAGTATATTCTACGTTTATTACTCTATATCTTGGTACTAAACCTCTAATTCCTGGCACACTTAAACAACCTTCCCACCCCTTAACTCTATCTTCTGAATGAGATATTAATCTAGGGTTAATCATAGCTGTTGGCTCCATTTTTGGAGCGTTGGGATATCTGAGATTGGGTCTAGATGCAACAATAAATAAGCGATCGCTAATTGAAACTTGGGGAGCAGCAATTCCCACACCATTTGTTTCAATTATTGTGGCTATTAAATTATCAATTAATTGCTGTAAATTTTCATCCCAAACATTATGAATAGGTTGAGCTTGATATCGTAATATCTCATTCCCTAACTGAGCTACTTGTAATACTTCCATAATTTTTTCCTTTGTAAATTTATATCATCAATTTATATAGCTTTTCAGATGGGTAAACCACACAATCAAAACTACAACCCTTGTAGGAAAGCTCCATGGAACTTTCCTACTGTGACCTACTAATAATGAAAATTTCTTTAATCAAAAAAAAGGAATAAATAATTTTGATTAATTCTTTTACCGAAACAATTAAACAATTAAACAATTAAATAATTAGATAATTCACCCTTTAAAGCCTCCCCAATAAAGGGGAAAAAAATAAATTTTTTCCA
>NZ_JAAHGT010001059.1 GCF_010672385.1 Okeania sp. SIO2F4 | reverse complement strand
AAGTTTTTTATATTTTAGGCAACAGGGAAAAGAGATTAATGTTCAACTGTACCTCACCATTTTAAAATGTGCTGTAATATTATCGGAATTTTTTGTCAGTAAAATTATCATAAGTAAGGTTAAAAATGAATCAATCTTTTTCTAATAAAGAACCTTGGCTTGCTGTAAATTTATCATATTTTTTTCCAGGAATAGGGCAGATATATTCAGGAAATATCTCTAGAGGTCGGATACTGATAATTTGTAGCTGTCTATTTTGGGGATTAGGTATATACTTGTAAGCATTCGGCTATTAGCATTCAGCCTTCAGCTTTTAAATATACAATACTTGACTTCGGTTAACGGTCATGTTAGCAATTTATTCATAAGTTTTAATTCTTCTTAGAGACTAATTCCTCCTTCAATGTAATCATCAGTTAATAACTCATAGCTGATAGCTGATAGCTGATAGCTGACCGCTGAATGCTTACATATACTGAATATTTAATCCAAGAAGTAATCCTATAATTAGTATCGCTTTTTTACTAGCTTATAGTTTGTTATCTATATGGAATCTTTTTGACGCTCATAGATGTGCCATAAAAGCCAATAATTACCAATTTGAAGAAGTGAGAAAAAGCAGTAAATATCCATGGTTATCTATGTTTATTTATCCATTAATATTTCCAGGAGTCGGTCACATATATATAGGCAATATTTGACTTGGTATTTTATTAATTATAATCTTCATATTTAGTTCACTTATTCCCTTCTTGACTCTTCTAGTATTTAGTTTTGCTGTTTATAATGCTTATCGAAGAGCGCCTGTTCATAGACAAATCTCAAAAAGGCTTTTATTAAAAAAGCGGTCAGCACTCAGCACTCAGCAGTAAATGTTTAGAAGGGGATTTAAACCCCTCCTAAACCTTCCGGTTTATAGAAAACAGGGATTTAAACCCAAGCTCAAAAAGCTGTTAACGCAGTTCCTCCGCAGGAGGCTAGCTGAATGCTAAAAGCTAATAGCTAGTTAAGTATTTTTGTAGGGATAATAATAACTAGCGGATTTAATTTTTATATCCCACCATTAATAATAAAATTTGCAGAAGCTCCTTATATTCCATCAGGCGCAATGTTGCCTACATTGCAAATTAA
This sequence comes from Okeania sp. SIO2F4, assembly GCF_010672385.1. GTDB lineage: Bacteria > Cyanobacteriota > Cyanobacteriia > Cyanobacteriales > Microcoleaceae > Trichodesmium. Next base: position 2,006 of record NZ_JAAHGT010001059.1, on the reverse strand, counting down.
TGACCGCTTAATTATAGATAAGTGGAGTTATAATTTTCAAGAACCACAACGGGGTGATATAGTCATATTTATGCCAACAGAAGTATTAAAAAAACAATATAAAGATCCTTTTATTAAAAGAATAATTGGCTTGCCAGGAGAAACAATAGAACTAAAAAATGGAAAAGTTTATGTAAATTAGGACTTACGCACCAGACCACATATATAGCGTTAAAAACTATAACGTTATAGTTTTTAAACTCTATATATAGTACATTTGTGTAAATCCTGTAAATAATAAACCTCTAGAAGAAAAGTATTTAGAAGGTATCTGTAAAATAAATCTAAATAAACACTTCAAATATCTAGTATTCGGTGGGTTACGGCGACCAAGAAATATTATTTTATTTTGTGAGATTATTCGGTGCCTAACCCACCCTACATCAAGGCTTAATTTTTTATTTATAGATACCCTCTTAGCTTCTGCTATTAACCCAGAAGAAAAAGTTACCAACGGCTCCGAATATCAACAGACAAGAATAGAGGTTTGTCCACTCGATCAACGATTTTTATCTAAGCCTATTACTTTACCTGAAGATTCATATATAGTGATGGGAGATAACCGAAACCACAGTTATGATAGTCGCTGTTCGGGTTATGTTCATCGCTCTAATATTTTTGGTAAAGTCTTCAAAAGATTTTCGCCTATAAATAATGCAGGACTTATTGAATAGTTTCAACTTCCTTGGAAAGAGGAAATACGAAACAGATAAAAGTAAATTCATTAATTGATAATTGATAATGGATAATTGATAATTATCTCTGGTTAAAACCATCAGATTGAATATAAGGAAATATTATTTCTTTTCTCTTGGTCGATTGGAGGCAAGCGTTTGCGTAGCGTCCCGGAGGGAACGGAGACCTCGCCATCCCATCCTTCGGAATGCTCCGCTTTCCGACCGCTTTTTCCCCTATCCAAGGGGAGGCTTCAAGGCGCGAATTATTTAATTATTAATTATTCGGTAAGAATAAGATAAAAAAATATTTGACTGTTGTCTTTATATCTAAGATTATAGAATAAATAAATAGGGTTTCCTGATTAAATATGAAAATTTTTCAAGATAAAGCTTTCAGCCTTTTTAAGTCTGGAAAAAGTGTAAGGTTTTAGGTCTCTCAAGTTCAAAAATTTAGTATTTTAGGCTAACTATGGCAGAAAAATTAAGGAACACTTTTTCCGACTATCTTCTCTATAATTCTTATTTCTTCTGTAGGGGAGATTTGCGAATCGCCCCTACGACTCCTGACTCCTACTGTTACTCATAAGACTTTTTGAGCAAACCTTAAATATATGTCTAATGGTCTAAATTTAAGTCCGATAAAAATTCTGCTAATGCTAGGATTAATCATATTTGGATTAATTTCTACATTAGCTATAGCCAACTCAATTAAAACTGCCAAAATACTGAAAAATTCATCTATAAATTCTCAATTTGTTATTCAGGAATTATCAGAGCCAATATCCCCTAATAACCAATGGATAATTAATACTACTCAAGCTCAAAAATTAGCGACAGAAGGAGCAACAATTTTAGATGCTCGTTCTTGTAAAATTTTCCAACGTAAAAGTTTATCAAATGCAACTTGTATAAGCTGGAAAGAATTTTCTCAGCCTCAATTACCATTTAAGGGAAAATTACTCACAGATGACAAAATTTTGACAGAAAAATTACAAGCAATTGGAATTTCTAATCACAAACCAGTAATAGTATTTGGCGACACCATAAATGGTTGGGGAGAAGATGGCAGAATAGTTTGGATGTTACGCACTTTAGGACATCAAAAATCTTTTTTAGTCGATGGTGGTTTTGCTGCTTTAGTAAAAGCAGGTTTTCCCACAGTTAAACTTGTTAATAACAGCCCTCCTGTCCGAGGAGATTTTGTTGTTAACCGAAGCAAAAATTGGCAAATTAGCCAGAATGAATTAAAAGCAAACTTAGAAAATAATAATCTAGTAATTATTGACACGA
>NZ_JAAHGT010001058.1 GCF_010672385.1 Okeania sp. SIO2F4 | reverse complement strand
TAAGAATTTCTGCCTAGTCTTAGATTTAGCAGTCAATACTTTTGGCGGTTTGGAGGTTTGAAGAGGTTTTGGAGACCAAACTCCTACGAAATTCTTAACTCCTAACAGCAACCCCATATTTTGTAGTAATATTTTGGGAAATTGATATAAAATTTTTCACCTAGTTTCATGTTTGATTAATGCCATGAGTGAATGAGTATTTTAGTCTTATAATCACTAATTATTTCGACTTGCTCTTATTCCCTAAATTTATTTATCCGTTTTACTTCTTCTATCTTTCCTCCTCCTTCCTGACAAAAATGATAAATTTTGCCGAAATCAAATCTCAAGTCAACCCTAAATATTCTTTTGTCGGCATAGAAAAAAAGAGAGGTAAGTTAATTTTTCATTTACCAAAAGGATTTACTCAGGACGATCCAAATATTGATATATTTGACTTTAAATGTGAATTGTTTTTCAAACTCTATAAACTTCTGAAAATCATCCAGAAAATCTATCAAGAAAAAGGATATTTACAGAAAAATATCAAAGTTAATGACCGTGACGGTGTACTGCAACAGGAAGTTGGAAAAGAAGTTGTCGTCAACGATAATCAAGAAAGTATTTTTTATAGCAAAATTGATGCCTTAGATAATATTTTAGATATCTACGATGAGTTGAAAATATTAGCACTTGTCTCCCGTCTCAGTAAATCTGAAACTATAGACTATAGTAAAATTCATCGCTATCTTCATAAAGCGATTTTCCTAAACAATGGTGCAATATTTATAGAATCCATTGACACACCTAGGCAACAAATATCTTATGAAGCATCTGATATTGTGGAAATGTATTGTTATCTATTTAGTGAGATTCAGCAAAAACTAGGGGAAAATGTCAATCCCGAAATTGCTACTTTATCTACTAGGTTTCGAGAAAAATATATTGGGGATGAATATAGCTTGTTTAGCGAAACTAATTATCCATCAATTATTGAGACTTTACGAGATGCTTTAGAAACAATTGATAAATATACGCCGTTGAAAGATATAGATTATTGGGATTTTTATGATGCAATTGAGAAATTTTTATTCGGGGAGTTGGATGACACAAAAGACGGCAAAATCTGGGGATTTAATAATTTTCATAGTGTCTGGGAGGGAATTTGTTTAACTTATTTGCTCAAACAGACAAATTCATGTTTTATCTCTTATCTAAATAGTCGATATATTGCCTCAGAAATAATTGCTCATTTGAGCTACAAAAACAGAATTATCGATCTGAGCAATATTTTCTATGTCAACGGTAAAGATATTTTTCCCGATGCTGTAATTCTTTCATTTCAGACTAAAGATAACCACTCAAACTCAGGATTTATAGATTTAGTTTCATGTACCACTTCATATAAAATTGAAAAAGTCAAAAATTGGAATGACCTACGCTACTACACCAGCTTCAAATGTAATAAATATCAATTAAAAATTGCCTCTGTTCACCAAAACCCAGAACTCGAAAATCATACCTTTAATGAGCTGGCTAAATTCTGCAAACTTGAGGGAGAAATACTGAAGGTTCATTCTTTGCCAAATCAGTTTTATTCTTACTGGGAAATTTGGGATGATTTTAATCTCGAACAATTACAAATGATGGAAAATTTGAATCATGTATTTTATCTGGCTCTGAAATTTGGCATCTTATCCCCCCACAGATTTTTTCAACGCTTCATTAATTATGTATTGGGGTCTGAATCTCTGCTCAAAGAAAACATATTTTATCTGTCATTATTTCGGGATAAAGATAGACTTCGGTCTCTCAAAGAAATTAATCAAAGCTTTGGCAACTTCCTAAAAAAAATTATGAGCAAAATTTCTATCCAAATCATTGATATTAAATATGCTAACTTTGACTATTATCTAAATCCAGGAAACCGAGAAGAAATTAAAAGTAGAAGTATTAGAAAACAGTTTGTCTATGAATATCTAATTCAAAATTATCTGGAAAATAATCAAAAGACTCTCAGAAGTTGGAGTATAAATAGTGAATTTTGGCTGCCTATTTATAGGAAAAATTTGCCAGTGCTTACTCCTGGTACTAAATATATGGATAATTATGTGAAATTAACAGGCGTTAATATTATGAAAGTTATCGATCATTATATTCAGGGATAAGGAATTGAGAATTGAGAATTGAGAATTCTAAAGTTATTTTGGTAAAGGGGATTTGTCTGGCATCTTTCTTTCTCAAAATTAGTAACGGCGATCGCTTCATTTCATAACTCCACAATAAATTTAACTATCAGAATTTTCTAATCGTTCAACCCGTTGTTTTAACCTGTTAATTTCTGGTTGTAAATCTAGACGTTCTGATTCACCATAAATGCTATAACTAAACAATTATTGGATAGGTCTAACAGGAGCGATTAGATATTTCTATAAGTTGCCCAGTTCCCTGAAGCAATACTCTAATATCTTCTCTTTGTCGTTGAGATTCTTCTCTTTATCTTTCAGCTTCCTCCCTTTCTCGTTGAGATTTTTTTTCCATCCTTAACTGTCTATTTTGCAGTTCTCTTTAAACAGCTAGCATTTCTTGAATAATTTTTGGCATTTCCTCAAAAGTCATTTTGTTTTACCCCTATCAAAACTCAGACTTTAATTATTAATCATAGATATTTTTCGACAAAAATTTTGACAGAAACTAAATTAACTAGATTAAGGGAATAGCGATCGCTTCATTTCATAACTCCCAAATATATTTAACTATCAGAATTTTCTAATCGTTCAACCCGTTGTTTTAATCTATTAATTTCTTGTTGTAAATCTAGACGTTCTGATTCACCAGTAATACTAGAACTAAACAATTTTTGGATATGTCTAACAGGAGCGATTAGATATTTATAGAAGTTGCCCAGTTCCTGGAAGTAATAGGTTAATATCTTCTCGCAAAACTCTAATATTCTCTCTTTGTCTTTCAGCTTTCTCCCTTTCTCGTTGAGATTTTTATTCGATCCTTAACTGAGTATTTTGCAGTTCTCTTTCAACAGCTAACATTTCTTGAATAATTTTTGGCATTTCCTCAAAAGTCATTTTGTTTGACTCCTATCAAAACTAAGATTTTAATTATTCATAATAGATATTTTCCGACCAAAATTTTGATAGAAACA
>NZ_JAAHGT010001057.1 GCF_010672385.1 Okeania sp. SIO2F4 | reverse complement strand
CTGTACTGGAGTTTGTTGCACTACAGGTTGTGGTACTACTGTTTCCTGTACTGGAGTTTGTTGCACTACAGGTTGTGGTACTACTGTTTCCTGTACTGGAGTTTGTTGCACTACAGGTTGTGGTACTACTGTTTCCTGTACTGGAGTTTGTTGCACTACAGGTTGTGGTACTGTTTCCTGTACTGGAGTTTGTTGCACTACAGGTTGTGGTACTGTTTCCTGTACTGGAGTTTGTTGCACTACAGGTTGTGGTACTGTTTCCTGTACTGGTGTAGTTGGTGACTCCGCAGGTTGTGGTTGGCTATTTGTTTGTTGTTTTTCTTCCATATATCAATATCATCAACTCAAGGAATTTTAGTCAGTCTATCTTAATATTTATATTTTAGATTTACTCATCTCCTTAATCCGGTCTCTTGGATTTTAGGGGATTTTGTCAGAAATTTTCCAGTAAATAATATATATAAATATTTTTTCTGTTCGTATTTAATAGATTAGATGGATTTATGTGCATCAAATTACAATTTTGCAGCAAAAACTAATCTAAAATCTAAAAATTTTAGTTAAATTCAGATTAAAATTAATCCAGGTGGTGAGCTGCTCTAAATTTTTTGCTACTGTTAAGGATATCGTCAAAATAGGGTGATACCCGGATAACCTGCAGAATTTTTTTGAACTTTTCTTAACTTGATAATATAGCTTTAAGCATTTCCGTGCCGGAATGCGGAGCAAACAGCATTCAGTTACCTTCTTGATCGAATAACTCCATTATCAGCTCTAGTCGAAACTATTGGTCGTAAAGGATTTCATTTTTTTTAATGTCCTAACACTTTTTTGTAGTGCTATAGATAAATATTGTCACCTTACCTTAAGAATTCAAGTCAGATTGACAATAAACAGGAATTATGATATACAAATCAAAATTAATTGAAATACTTACAGGCAAAAATCGCGGTTTACTAGCAAGTAAAAACGATCAAAAAGAAATTTTGGCAGCGATCGCTCAGTTAGAAGATTATAATCCTAACCTCCGCCCCTTGGAAGCAAAAGAACTATTAAATGGTAATTGGAGGTTACTTTATACTACCAGCCAAGAATTACTACGCATTGACAATTTTCCTTTCCTGAAACTAGGTGATATTTATCAATGTATCAGAGTTGAAGATACAGCAATATATAATATTGCAGAAGTATATGGTTTACCATTTTTAGAGGGAATTGTAAGTGTTGTTGCTCAGTTTGAAGTTGTTTCAGAAAAACGAGTGAATGTTAAATTTAATCGTTCAATTTTGGGTTTACAAAGTTTAATTGGTTATCAATCACCTAACAAATTAATTGCCGAAATAGAATCAGGAAAAAAATTTACCGCTGTTGATTTTGATATCCAAAATCGCGAGCAACAGGGATGGTTAGATATTACATACTTAGATGAAGATTTACGAATTGGAAGAGGCAATAAAGGAAGTGTATTTGTACTAATAAAAGTTTAAGATAATGCCCTAACTAATTTTTGGTATGGGATGAGTAATACCAATTAGAAAAAAGTTGCCTATGGTAGAGGGTTTGGTAACCAAACCCTTACCAATGGATAATGGATAATTGATAATTAACCAATCCGGTTTCAAGCCTTCTGTTTCAAGAGAAAAAAGCTTAGAAGATTTCCTTATATTCAATTCCGTTACGGTTTTAACCAGAGGTAATTAGAGTTTGCTAAAAAAGTCTTATGAGTGAGGATATAACTCAGAACTCAGAACTCAGGAGATAATTGATAATTGATAATTAATCAATCTGGTTTCAAGCCTTCTATTTCAATGGATAGCTTACCTTACAAGGGTATGTTTTTTAGAATTATGCCTTTGGGTGTGGGGAATCTGGGGAGAGGGGGAAGTGTGGGGGGAATTTTTGAACCATTTTCCTTATAAAAAAGCACACTGGAAGTTGAGATTTTATACTGAATAAAATGATTACTCATACCACTTAAAAAAAAGAATGCTACAAAAAGGTGTATCTCAATCAGATATGCAGAAAAATAGCTACTCCAATTCATTTTAGATAGTTATTTCTATCGTTTTTCCATTTTTTAAAATATTTACTCATTCTTCCTTCTTTTTTACTTCTACCATTTGTAACAAACACTTATGAAATTGGTATCAGCCCTTTGTTAAAAACATATACTTGTAAGTTTTCCCTATTATTCTACTCAAGAAAGTGTAGAAAAGTTTTTGAGAAATAGTATTATAGATGTTGGAGTAAGTTTTCCATAACAACAACAAAGCCTTTTCGTTAATCCCCAATTTTTTTGCTATTAGACAGTTAGTTTTCTGAAGTTACCACTAATTATTTTTTCCCAAAGTGTATCGAAGCTTAATTAGAAATCTTCTATAAGAGAACTTAAGCGCTGCAACAAGGGATCTGATTCTGTTTTTGATTCTTCAACAGATAAATCTGCTTCTGCTTCTGTGGGTTTAGTAGTGGTTAATTCTTGCTCCTGAGTAGGCTTAACAATAGGTAGTTCTATTTTATTAATAGCTGCTTCAATTTTTGGCAATTCTGTCTTGAAAGCCTGCAAAGCTTCAAGGAATTTAGCATCAAAATTAAATTGCATTTGAGCCAATTGTTGATTCATTTGACTCAAGTGTTTTTTCAGGTCATTTAATTGACTTACCTGATTAGGTTCATTCAATTCACTAGAAGCAATTTTTTTTTCCAACTCAGAAAAATGTTGGGTAAGCTTTTCATAAATTCTGTGTTCTAGACGTTGCAAATTTGACGCAGATTGAGCTAATTCTGTAGACGAAGATACATACAAAAATTGCCATAGAGCTTGCTTACAGAGATTACTAAAAGTTTGGTATTTTTGGGTATTCAACTCTTTTTCAATAGCTCCCAACAACTGTTTATCTGCTGCCTCTTCGGTAAAAAAGACTTCTTTTTTCTGATTTTTTTCCCACAACATCGGGTAATATTTTAATTAACTTAGACAAAGCACAATATCAAGTATTCTGTTCAATAATTAATAATTAACAATTAATAATTAATAATTACCTCTTCTTATAACGGATAGGATTGGGTAAAAGGAATTTTTTTCTTTTCTTGGTCGATTGGATATGGCGCACTTCGGAGCGGCTCTGCATTCAGAGGGAAACCTCGCCATCCCATCCTTCGGAATGCTCCG
>NZ_JAAHGT010001056.1 GCF_010672385.1 Okeania sp. SIO2F4 | reverse complement strand
TAATGATTTTTACTGATATGATTCAGGAATTTCATAACTAAAATTAGCAATGCTTAAATTATAGCGGTTTTCACAAAGGTAGACTACAGAGAAAAACAGGTATGTTTGAAGTTTAATAAGTTACAGACCTGACAGTTATATTCTATTTTAATGAAAACCGTTATAAGTTATGAAGTCAGCGAAAAGATTAGTATTTTTGACCGAAAAATTGTGGTCTCAAGCCTCCCCTTTTAAGAGGATAAAAAGCGGTCCTTGGATGGCGAGGCTTCCCGAAGAGTGCAGAGCCGCTCCGAAGTTCGCCATCTCTAATCTCCCCTTGAGAAAATAGAATATTCCGTATTGCAATCCCGAAGCTTCAGCTAGGGGTACTGATAACTGATAACTGATAACTGGTAACTGATAACTGATAACTGAAATGACTCCTGCATTTCTACCCTCTAATAAAAAATTGGGAAAAAATTGACTACAAAATTCTACCAGTCAGGAGTCGGAATAAGGGAAGTTCAATAATTAATAATTAACAATTAATAATTAATAATTACCTATTCTTAAAACAGATAGGATTGGTTAAAAGAAAAATTTTTTCTTCTCTTGGTCGATTGAATATGGCATTTAGCGCTCCGCACAACGCGCGTTTTTCATGTCGCGTTTGCGCAATTATTCCGTAGGAAAGCGAAACGCGGAGCGACTTAAATTGTTGAGCGACTTATGAGGGAAACCTCGCCATCCCACCCTAGGTCATGCTGCGCTTGCCGACCGCTTTTTCTCCCATATAATATAGGAATATAGGAGAAGCTTTAAACCTTAGTTTTTCGGTAAGGCTTCTAAGTATCTAGTGTCTAATTGTATAAGTTAATCTATTTATTAGACGGATGAAAAAAGCCTAAATTTGCCTAAATTCAAAGGACGTCAACTCAAAAATAATATTACTAATTTTTGCAACTAGACACTAGATTATTTTATTATTTTGGAAATTTCCAATATATATTTTGTATATTAAGTAGTCATGCAAAATTAATTACACATACTCTAAAACTGAAAAGCAGATCTTGTAATTTTTACAAAGAATCAAATTAGGTAATTAATTTTGCCTAGGCAATTACCACCTATTGCAGTTTTTTTGGAGACAAGAAATGAGACTTGATTTAGGCGGGAGTATCTTACTTCTCAGTTTGATAGAAATGAAAAAAAATCCTATTATTTGTAAAATTGTTTGACCTTGGTTGTGTAGATATTATTCTGCAAGTTTACTAAACACCTAAACAAAATTGTTTACCGAAAAATCAAGGTATAGCAATGTGCCCTGGCATATTTACACATTATTTTTTGTACACCTTTTCGCTTACTGCACTTTGAGCTGGACATTGTAAATACCTGAGCGCTCATTGCTATATAAAACCTCTCCATTCATGGAGAAAAAAGAAAAAAAATTCTTTTTAGCCAATCCTATCTGTTATAAGAAGAGGTAATTATTAATTATTAATTGTTAATTATTAATTATTTAACCACCCTAATTTGATCTGAAGCATACAGTATAAGGGATTCAGTCTGAAAAAATGTGTAATTAATTTTCTGTACCTGCTTATAATAGTAATCAGGAATAATTTATGACAATTTGAATCTTCTCTCTTCCTTGTTTCCTCAAAATCTAGAGTATCTTATAACTTAAATAAGTAACTATGCAAAATTAATTACACATCCTGCCAATCCTCTGTTGCCTTTTACTTCTTGCATGAGTGCCTGTCTAAATTAGGAAATTTATTTTAGACGACTACTTAATATTGCTAATATTGCTATTTGTACTGGTTCTATTATTAATTAGTTAAAGTATTTTTTGAGATTCCCTATTCCTACTTTTCTGTTACCTATCAGCTACAATATTCAACTTGTTTATCTCAGCGATTTTAGCGACTATTATAATAGCAATTATCAATTATTTGTCAAAATAAATGTAAGCATTCAGCTAGCTCGCGGTCAGCATTCAGCAAATAATGAATAATTCCTGATCTGGTTAAAAGAGTATACTTTAGTCGTGACTTTTAATTCTCTTATGCGACTAATTTCTCCTTCATCTGAGTAATATAATAAGCTGCGGGACTTATAGCTGACGGCTGATAGCTGACGGCTGAATGCTTACAAATAAATTAACCCTGTGAAAACTAATCCAGCTAATTTTTATTATGATTAATATTGGAATGCTAGAGAAGGAAATAGGGCACTGGGAAAAAATCCTCAAATTCTTTTTCCTCATTTAGAGCAATAATTTAACTTTTAACTTTAATCATAATTATGCGTCTTCCTTTACCACAGTTTGCTAATACAAATCGCCAGAATAATTACATAGCTGAAGTGATAGAAACAGCAACTACAGAATTTTTAGCTCAATGTTTAGAACCAGAAGAGTTAGATTTTCCTATGATGCCTGCTTTTGGTACTTGGGTAAAGTCTCAAGATGAACAATCAGGAAATATGATTTATGGGGTGGTTTATTATGCTACTACTTTACCTATTGACTCGGTACATAGAGCTAGAGCTTTGGGAATGTCTCTGTCTGAATTACGGGAGCAACAACCACAAATTTTTGCTATGTTAAAGACAGAATTTAGAGGAGCAATAGTGGGTTTTTCTTCTCCAGAAAATTTGAATGGTTCTAAGGGAGAAAATGGCAGAATTTATCAATATATTCCACCTCGTCCGCCTCAAATTCATCAAGCAGTTTATTTATGTGAACCAGAGGAAATAATTAGGTTTAGTGAAAAGTTAGATTTCTTGCGGACATTATTACAGTTAAGTAATGCTCCTGTTGATGCTTTAGTTGCAGCTACTATTCGGGAAATTTATCAACTCAGAAAAGCGGATCGTGATTGGTTAGTTCAAGCAGGCAGAAATATGAGTGTTTTATTGAGAGATGATTATGACCGTTTAAAAATAATTTTAGGGCAAATACATCCTTAAGAGTTGATTTATCCATTCAATAATTAATAATTATTAATTATTAATTATTACCTCTTCTTAAAAACGGATAGGATTGGTTAAAAAGGAAATTTTTTTCTTCTCTTGGTCGATTGGAGGCAAGCGTTTGCGCTTCGCAAAGCTTCACTTTACATGTTGCGGAGCAAAACGCGTAGCGTCCCGGAGGGAACGGAGACCTCGCCATCCCATCCTAACGGACTGCGAGA
>NZ_JAAHGT010001055.1 GCF_010672385.1 Okeania sp. SIO2F4 | reverse complement strand
CCGAAAAATTAAGATATAAAGCCTCTCCATTCATGGAGAAAAAAGCGGTTGAGAGATGGCGAGGTCTCCTCGCTAGCCTCCAATCAACCAAGAGAAGAAAAAAAATCCTTGAGCGCCAATCCTCTTCTTTATAAGAAGAGGTAATTCTCAATTCTCAATTCTCAATTCTCAATTCTGAATTCTTGAATCAGGTACAGTTGTTTTTTTTCTTTTCTATTACCACCTAACCCAAATTACTGCTCCCTACTCCCTAAAACAAGTCAATTTTGTATTTCACCAATATGGGAATTGCTATATATTAGTAATATAGCACTACGGATTAAGGTTAGGACATTTCTAAATCCTGTTAGCGGAGCTTTTCCCTATACGAAAAACCCTTTATTAGTTTACTATTCCCTATTCCCTATTCCCTATTCCCGATTCAAGTAGCGCTATACAATATTAAAACTACAATGAACCTATGCCAGCAAAAATACTGGTTGTGGATGATGAACCATCCTTTAAATCAATAATCAACCAAAAGTTCAGAAATAAAATTAGAAAAAAAGACCTAGAATTTATTTTTGCTTCTAACGGTTTAATAGCTCTGGAACAGTTACAAGCTGAACCAGACATAGATATTATATTGACTGATATTAGTATGCCAGAAATGGATGGTATTACCTTACTATCTACTCTTTCTGATATTAATCATCCTACACTTAAAACAGTAATTATTTCTGCTTCTAGCGATCTAGCTCTTGTCAGAAAAGCTATGAATTTAGGAGCCTTTGATTTCTTAACTAAACCCATAGATTTAGAAGATTTAGAAATTACAGTTAATAAAACTCTAAATTATGTTCAAAGGTTAAAAGATGCTCTCAAACTGGAACATTTAATAGAAGCAGCTCAAAAGTTATATGACAGTGAAAAAAGACTAGAAAAATTCTTAGAAACTTTGCCAGTAGGAGTATTTGTAGTGGATGCTGATGGTAAACCTTTCTACACTAATCAAACTGCACAAAATATCTTTGGTAAAGCCATAATAGCCGAAACTACTCCAGAGCAAATTCCAGAAATTTATCAACTTTATTTAGCAAAAACAGAGAAATTTTATCCTTATGAACAACAGCCAATATTTCAAGCTTTAAAAGGTGAAAATGCGAGAGTTGATAATATGGAAATTCGTCAAGGGGAAAAGATAATTCCTGTGGAAGTATCGGCAAGTCCAATCTTTGATGATAGTGGTAAACTAATTTATGCGATCGCCACTTTTCAAGATATTACAGGAAGAAAAAAAGCCGAAGCAGAAAGGATTCAATTTACTAAACAATTAGAACTTAAAAATACTGAATTATCTAAACTTAATCAATCATACAGTCGCTTTGTGCCAAAACAGTTTCTCCGATTTTTAGGACATGAAAGTATTGTCGAAGTTTCCTTGGGTGAATCTGTACAAAAGAAGATGTCAATTTTATTTTCTGATATTCGCTCTTTTACTACTCTTTCAGAAACCATGACTTTAGCAGAAAATTTTAAATTTATTAATTCTTATCTTTCTCGTATGGAACCTCTAATTACTGCTAATTATGGTTTTATTGATAAATATATTGGTGATGCTATTATGGCACTATTTGGTCGGTGCCCTGATGATGCTGTTCAAGGTGCTTTAGAAATGCTTTTAGAACTAAATAAATACAACATTCTTCGGAAAGGATATAATAAATCACCTATTAAGATTGGGATTGGAATTAATACAGGTTCCTTAATGTTAGGAACAGTTGGTGGAATCAATAGAATGGATACTACTGTAATTAGTGATGCTGTAAATTTAGCTTCTCGTCTACAAGATTTAACCAAAGTCTATGGTGCTTCTTTAATTATTAGTCAAGATACCTTTTTTGCCCTTAAAGATTATACAAAATATAATTACAGATTTCTTGGTCAAGTTAAAGTTAAAGGGAAAAAAGATGTAGTATCTTTGTTTGAATTTTTTGATGCAGATCCGCCAGAACTCATCGAATTTAAAAGACAAACTAAAACTTTATTTGAGCAAGGAGTTATTAGTTACTACTCTCAACAGAAGGAACGAGCTACTCAAATATTTCAGAGAATTATCAATTTAAACCATCAAGACAAAGCTGTTTATTTCTATCTTCAAGATAATGATGGGAAAAGGGAAGTAGTAGAGTAGGGGAGTTAGGAGTAATACCGTTTCAGGGAAGTTACAGCAGTTTCCGCAGCTATGAGGTACTTATGTTGACAGTTTTAGGGCTCACGGGGCAACAAGCAAAAAATATTTACCTCGTCAAAAGTCCAGCTATTGCACTTCATAATAACGGGAAGCGCTGTAAAAATCAAAAGTTATGTATGAAGATTTTATAGGCTCGAAACTTTGACATTACAGTAATTTCAGAAAATCATTTCATATCTAAACTGTAAACTATTTCTGATATCTTTAAAGTGAATTCCTATCAGAAATAGGAAGTAGAGGAGAAATTGAAATACATACACTATTTTTGTAGCCTATGAGAAAGACTTATAAGCTTTTTCACAACAATAGATTAAAGAAATAATAGAAGTATGTTTGAAGTTTTATAAGTTATACCAAATCCGGTTTACATAGACTATTAATACAGATCGGTTGTATGTATTGTCCACAAAATATTTGCTCGGTTTCAGTTAATCAGCTTTTGTAAAGGGGATTTGGTATTATAGACATGATAGTTTTATTCTATATAGAGCAAATTCCAGGTTTATGAAGTAAAGTAGTAGTAGTTTTTGAACTATCAAATATGGAATATGCTGTATATTGTTCTGAATTTTTCTGGGCAAATTTTCTTCACTTCTCTAACCCCTCAGCCAAAAATATATATAGCAGGGAATAGGCAAAAGGCAACAGTGGAAAAAAAAATTCCTCGTCTAAGATTTATCATGAGTTTATTTCCTCTATAACTCTTTTTTTGCTATAGCAAAACTTTTGATATTTAGGGTTTGCTGAATAAAGTTTTTTGGTAGGGGTGGGAGTTAGGAGTCAGGAGTCAGGAGTCAGGATAAATAGGGAATTTAGAGGAGATAGGAGTAAGAATTGTCCACTAATTTTTCTATACTTAGTTTGCCCAAAATACTAACTTTTTGAGCATGAAGAGTTGAAAACCTCGCATAACAATGGGAATCAAAAAAGGCTCAAGTCTTTACCTATAAATGCTTT
>NZ_JAAHGT010001054.1 GCF_010672385.1 Okeania sp. SIO2F4 | reverse complement strand
GTGAATTTGAGGGCGTTGTTAATCAGATTAATCAGCACTTGGCGCAATTTAATTTCATCAGTCCGGACATAGCGGAGCAGATCGGGTTCATACTCCATCAGTAAGTAGAGATTTTTCTCCTCTGCTTTGATTTTAAACATATCATCAATGTCATCTAGCAGACGGTGGAGGTCAAAGTTTTGGGGATTGAGAGTAGTTTTACCTGCTTCAATTTTAGAAAGATCGAGAATGTTGTTAATTAGACTCAAGAGATGTTCGCCACTACGATAAACAATGCCAACATTTTCTTGATTTTCGCGCCCCAGGGTTTGAGAGCGAGTCATAATTTGAGCAAAGCCAAGAATAGCATTGAGAGGAGAGCGTAATTCATGGCTCATGTTGGCAATGAAAGTGCTTTTCGCTTGGTTGGCAGAATCTGCCATTAATTTTGCTTGCTCTAGTTCCACAGTTCGTTCTTTAACTTTTTGTTCTAGAGTTTGGGAGTATTCTTCCAGTTTTTGGAATGAGGTTTGTAGCTGCTCCGCCATGTAATTAAAAGAATTGGCTAATTCTCCCAATTCATCATCACTCTCAGTTAATAAAGATTGATCCCATTCTCCAGCAGCTAGTTTTTTAGCAGCATCATTTAAGCGGAGGGTTCGATCTACAATCAGCGATCGCGCTAACCACCGCACCATAATAACCGTCAAGGCTAAAATTATTAGGAAAAGTCCTAAAGCTCGCGCAGCACCATTTTGTTCATATTGCAGGATTGAAGTAGCATCTAATTCGATCGCTAAAATCCCCTCTAGACGGCCAAATTGATCCTTGATCGGTGTATATCCATATAACAAGCTTTTGCCTTCTGCATTCTGCACAAAATCGTTTTCAACCTTAGATTGGGATAGGGTGTTTCCTTCTGCTGAGAGAATCGGAGTTACATTCTCTGCTATTTCCCCCACAAATGTTGATGATTTCGATGTGGGATAGACATCTAAGACAAAAGCAAATTTACCGTTGCTTTGGGGACGCAGGGTATAAATGCGGTTGATATCTTTACTAGCTTCTTGAACGGTTTTGAGTTCTTTGAGATTGATCTTGTAGAACGGTTTATTAGTATCTTTAGGTGTTACAACCAGGGAATGATAGTCGCTGTCAATTTCTGGCGCTGTTAAACTCAGCAAATCCAATAGGCGATCGCGCATTGCTTTCTGGTTAGCTGTGCGAGACTGCCAGTAAAGAGTAGTGGTGAGTATCCCCGCCATCAAAGCAATTAAGCCTGAATAAGCAGCTACAATTTTGATACTTAAATTCCAACGAAACATTGATTGCTTTTGATTCATAATTATTTTTGAATTGAGCTGACTTTAGCTAGAAGTTATAATTTTTAATTTTGAATTGATTATTCGATATCGCTAACGCACCCTACTGGACTGTTTCATCTAAAATGGTGCATTATTTTTGGCTGTGTCCAGACAGGGAAGACAAGGAAGGAAGAGAGAAAATCTCAAACTGTGCATTAGCTTTTAACTTGAAAATTATTACTTTTGACTTTTGACTTTTGACTTTTGAATTGATTACTCAATTCCTAAACTATCTTGGTAAGATTGTAATTGGGACTCTCGTCCCTCTTCATTTGTTATTTTATCCCACTCTCGCTCAATTTGTTCCATGGTTTCATCACGAGTCATCTTACCTGTGAGAAAACTGGCGAGTGCATTATCCAAAATTTCTCCTTGGTAGGAATCATTTCTTGGGATGCGTAGATCTAATACCATGTTGGGATTTCTTAAACTTACAGCAATACCTCCTAAGTATTTATTAACTGTTTCTTCCCCCATTCCTACCTTTAACCAGGGTTCACGGTTAGTAAACTGTGATATTCGGTAAGGATTAAAACCGGTAATACCAATGGTAACATCAACATTAGATTGCGCGGGTTGGCTCATATAGGAAATCAGTGCATAAGCAGCCTCTTTAACTTCTGGTTTTGCCGCTGCATTAATTCCACCTGCCCATCCACCCATCGCACCATAGGGAGCATGGTTAACGCCATCAATGGCATAGGGACAGGTAAATTTATCGCAGGCTACCAATTTACCAGTCTGGCGATCGAGAACTTCTTTGCTACCCGGTGATATAGATGCGCCAACTTTATCAGGTATTTGGGAAATGGCTGGATCTATTGCTAATGTTCCCATGTCGCCCCAATCTAAGGTTAGCGCACAGCGTCCACTTAAGAACAATGCTCTCGCTTCGTCCACACCCAAGCTTAATTCTTCTGGCGGTGCGTATTTAGTTGTTTCTTTATAAATATCTAGTGCTCTGGCAAAGGCTTGGTTATTAACCAATGGCTTCATAGTTTCGGGGTCAAAATATCCACCTTCTTCTGTTCCTTGACTTTGGATAAATGGACTTGCCACCGACCAAAATATCTGATGATTCAAGACTTTTGGCTTTTTCATCATACAAGAACCATAGTCTGGTATACCATCACCATTGAGGTCTTGCCCGTGAAATTGTTTGGCAATAGCGAGATAATCATCCCAGGTTCGTGGGGACTCAAGCTCCACCTTTTCAAACAAATCCGTGCGATAATAAACCATGTGAAAATTGCCATCCATAGGAACGGCATAGACTTGGTCTTTGTAGGTGGCAATAAAATTGCGGAAAAAAGGTGCAACATCATCCCATTCCAGTTGCCTATCTGCTTTGACGCGAGCTGTTAAATTTTCCAAATATCCGGGCTTGACAAAATCCGTCATCCATTTGGGCGAGAAAACAAGCACATCATATTTGTTGGTTTGGTTCACAAACTCCTGCTGCATGGATGCAAAAACATCCTTCATAGGAAACGTAAACATATTAACCTGAGCACCCGTCAGTTCTTCAAACTCACGCGCTCGACGTTCAACTCCTATCCCAATTTTATAGAAGGTGGCAACCGTAATGGTAATCCCGTCAAATCTTTGCAGCTTTACTGAATTTTCTATTGGAGTTGGAACGGGATCGGTTTCTCGAGTGGATTTATTTTGACTACAACCGACTGCATTAAACAGCAAAAGGAAAGCTACAAGTGCTCTAGATAATCTTTGCTGATGACGATTTTTTTTGTAGCCTAGTATTTTCATAAGATGTCTGTAACAATTTTGATACTTAAATTCCAACTTAACATTGATTGCTTTCTACCCATAGCTATTGAATTCCTAAACTGTCTCGGTA
>NZ_JAAHGT010001053.1 GCF_010672385.1 Okeania sp. SIO2F4 | reverse complement strand
CAACCAGGCGAGGGAGGGGCTACAGCTCGGTAGGAATCCCCGCGCCTGGTTGACGTTTCACTGGCTGCTGCTACCTTGGCGGTAGTCTTACGCTTGCCTCCACGTCCGTTTAATGTCTCGGATTGCCCACCCGCGACTAATATATTTATTGCTGCGTTTTCCAGAGCGATCATGCTTACTACCACAATTAAGGCATTCCCACTTCCTGACTCAAAGGTCTAATTTTCCACCTTTAAAACCACAACACGACCATACTTGGGATTTTGGTTCCCAACAACTAATATTATGTCCGGTAGCATCGGTATTGTATAGCAAAGGTAGGGAACACTTAACTGGGAACACTTAACTGGCAAGAATACTTGGGGGCAAGAAAAAAAACTTAAATTTCCTGTAGATATTCACCCTTGGGTTTACACAAACGCGCCCCAGCGGACATGATCTAATTACTCTTAGAACGCGACCGTATTTTTCTGTTTTCCCTTCTAACAGCTTCCTAAATTGCCTCCAACCTAAATCTGATATTGATCTAGATAATTTACGGTCTCTTGGTGCGCGTTCCCTCTCTTGGTCGGCATTCCCTTGCGATTGTCGTCGTCGCGGGGTCTGACCGCTAGCGACTGTCGTCGTCGCGGGGTCGCACCGCTTTTTTACCATTCCAGAAACATTGTCATACCTCTAAAACAATTGTTTGGTTTTCACGAATTATTTCGGTGGATAATTTATGTAGAAAATCTGTTCTTGTATCCTTCAGTTTGGCATGAAACTTAGCAACTCTAACTCGCGCTTTTTCATAACGATTTGACCCTTTAGTTTTCTTAGACAATGACTTACTTAATTTTCGTTAGCGCAGCTCCTCTGTTAGCGCAGCTC
Source organism: Okeania sp. SIO2F4 (assembly GCF_010672385.1). Taxonomy (GTDB): domain Bacteria; phylum Cyanobacteriota; class Cyanobacteriia; order Cyanobacteriales; family Microcoleaceae; genus Trichodesmium. Next base: position 2,335 of record NZ_JAAHGT010001053.1, on the reverse strand, counting down.
CTCCGGAGGAGGCAAGAGGCTACTTCTTAATCCGTTTTTTTAACGGTTTGGGTGCATCAATTTTTTGACCATGTAGGGACGTTGCATGCAACGTCCCTACCGTAGTTGCATGCAACGTCCCTACCGTAGCAAAAGTAGAAATGCCTAAATCTATACCTACTGAATTATCAGTATGAGCCAAGGTTTCTAGTATAATTTCTACTACAAAACTTAAGAAATACTTAGTAGGGGCGATTCGCATAGATGCCCCTACAATCTTTAATCACTGTTACTGATGATGGAGCAGCAGGTAATTCTCACAGGCGAAACAATTTTAAGCTTTCCAATTTTTGTTAAATAGACTTTATGTTGACTAATTTTAAACCCTCATGCATGTAAACCTTGCAGTTTGTTTTAACTTTCTAGTTTTGAATTTAGGATGTTTAACAGGTTTACCTTTTCTCTTACCTTTGGTTGACTTAAAAAAGTTAGAGCAACGCCTGGTTTAAATCATTTAAAGATTGCTGCAATGGTATAGCATAAACCTCTGACAACCATTCCCTATTTTCAGTTTTTTTAGCTTGAGTTATAAACTGTTTTTGTAGTTACGAATTAGTTGGTTTCTTTTCTCCTAATTTATATTTATGTTGGCAGCAATCTAGACTATCATTCCAAACAACACGGACACAACCAAATAGCTTTGCTAATCGGTATTTTTGTCATGGTGTTGGATAGATACACTACTTAAATCTAGCTTTCATCATTCCTATATGAACTAATAGTATGATAACATAATTTATTGAATAAAAAGCAATTTAAAAGTCGCCCTTCTAGGGCGAGGCTTTAGACTCAATTTTTCGGTAAAAATTTTTCAGAAAAGGTTAAATATTGATGCGCGTAATATTAATGACGGGAAAAGGTGGCGTTGGCAAAACATCAGTGGCTGCCTCAACAGGACTACGTTGTGCAGAGTTAGGCCATAAAACTTTGGTTCTCAGCACTGACCCAGCTCACTCCCTAGCAGATAGCTTTGACATGGAAATGAGCCACGAACCTCGGAAGGTTAGGGAAAATCTTTGGGGTGCTGAGTTGGATGCTTTGATGGAGTTGGAGGGAAACTGGGGAGCTGTAAAACGTTATATTACTCAAGTTTTGCAGGCGCGGGGTTTGGATGGTGTGCAAGCTGAGGAGTTAGCTATTTTGCCGGGAATGGATGAAATTTTTGGTCTGGTGCGGATGAAGCGTCACTATGATGAGGGGGAATATGATGTTTTAATTATTGATTCTGCTCCGACTGGTACTGCTTTGCGACTTTTGAGTTTGCCGGAAGTGGGGGGTTGGTATATGAGGAAGTTTTATAAGCCTTTGCAGGGAATGTCGGTGGCATTAAGACCTCTTTTTGAACCTATTTTTAAACCTATTACTGGTTTTTCTTTGCCAGATAAGGAAGTTATGGATGCTCCTTATGAGTTTTATGAGCAAATTGAGGCTTTGGAAAAGGTTTTAACTGATAATACTAAGACTTCTGTGCGGTTAGTTACTAATCCCGAAAAGATGGTAATTAAGGAGTCTTTACGCGCTCATGCTTATTTAAGTTTGTACAATGTTTCTACAGATTTGGTAGTAGCTAATAGGATTATTCCTGATTCTGTGACTGACCCTTTCTTTAAAAAGTGGAAGGAAAATCAACAGCAATATCGGCAAGAAATTCACGATAATTTTAGACCTTTGCCTGTGAAGGAAGTGCCTCTTTATTCTGAGGAAATGTGTGGTTTGGCTGCTTTGGAGAGATTGAAAGAAACTTTGTATGGAGATGAAGACCCCAGTCAGGTTTACTATAAAGAAAATACTGTTAAGGTAGTGCAAGAGAAGGGGAATTATAATTTGGAGTTATATTTGCCTGGAATTCCTAAAGAGAAAATTCAACTGAATAAAACTGGGGATGAGTTGAATATTAGAATTGGTAATCATCGTCGTAATTTGGTTTTGCCTCAAGCTTTAGCAGCATTGCAACCTGCGGGGGCAAAAATGGAGGATGATTATTTAAAGATTAGGTTTGCTGAAGTGGCAAAGGTTTAGGGGAGTTATTTTGTTGTGGGAGCAGGTTTTAATTTTTTTCTTTTGCTGAAGGCGTAGGGATTATTTTTATATCTACTCCTACAATAAAAAATTAAAAGTCAACATAATTTATTTGGTTTTTAGCAGCAGTTATCTAATGTAAGTCTGTAATAAGTAGGTAGGCACGAAAAAATCAAACTATGTAAAGATAAGTAAATACGGAAAGTTGATCTATCAAGGTGATTTTTTTATGGGCGCTCGTTTCAGGATTTTTCTCACTCGTGAGCAAGACCAAAAA
>NZ_JAAHGT010001052.1 GCF_010672385.1 Okeania sp. SIO2F4 | reverse complement strand
TGAAGAAGAGTTTTTCATTAGTGATAATCAACAGTGGATAAATGTTATTGAATTTAAGTCACTACTACTTTCGTCTAATTTAGTAAGTATTCAACTAAGAGCTATTAGTTCGCTGATTGTTAAGACTCTCAATCCTGGCCTTGATTAGTTGAGCTATGAACGGTACTGAAAAATATACCTGCTATTATTACCATTCCTGCTAACCCCAACAAAACTTTTGGTAAACCCAAAAAAGTTTCCATCACCCCTGCTAAAGCTAAAGGTAAACTTAGAGCAATATTAACAGCATTATTTTGCAGACCAAATACTTTTCCCCGCATTTCTTCAGGAGTTTCAGCTTGAACAGTAGTTTGCATTGGTACTCCAACCAGTGCACCAAACATTCCTAAAATACCAATCAAACCCATAGCTACCCAAAACTCTTGATTAAATATAGATAAACCCACTAAAGAAACTGCCATTCCTACAGACCCGATCAAACTAAGTTGAAAATGAGATAACCAATGTCCAAGTTGACCTACTATTCCAGCGCCAATACCCATACCAACTCCAGCAGCAGCTAATAATAACCCAAACTCTTCAGCTTCCATGCCAGGAATAATTTCTGCCAAGCGCACTGCCAAGACTGCCAAAGCTGCAAAAATAGAAAATAAAATAATTTGCTGGATAATGGCATTACGAACTCTATGATTATTTTTCAGGTAACCCAAGCCATCTACCAAGTCTGCCAAAATATGGGGTTGTTCTTTGTCACTCAAGTTTTTCTGTTCCCCAGTTTTGAGTAATATTAATAGTAAACCAGCGATCGCGTAACTTCCTCCTACTACTAATTCTTTACCTAAAGCTTCCCCAAAACCAATTTTTGCTACTAAACTATCTGCCAATTCTAACAAAGGGTCTCCCATGGCAAAGCCAATAATTACAGAAGCCATCATTGTAGTTGTGTAGAGAGAATTGGCAGAAAGTAGGTGTCGCTTTTCTACAATTAAAGGAATAACCGCTTGTTCTGCAGGGGCAAAAAATTGAGTCAGAGTAGAAACCAAAAAAGTCAAGAATAACATTAGGCAAAATCCTAAAGGTAGGTTGCCTAGATTAAAATTATTGGATAGCAACAATATTATTGGCAAAATTAGAACTAAACCACCTCTGACGATATTTGTTACAACTAAAACTGCTTTTTTTGGCCACCTATCGACATAGACACCAGCTCCAGCTCCAAATAATACTGCGGGAATAGTAAAAGCAATCATAATTGCCGATACCCATCCACTTATAGTTTGGTCTGCTGCTTGGAACTGATTAGCAATAATAGCAATCATTAACACTAGGTAAACTTTGTCTGCCAATTGGGAAAATACTTGACCGCCCCAGAGGATTAAGAATTTACGATTTTTCAGCACTGGCAAAAGTCCACGTTCGGGTTCTTTATCTGCCAGGGATGCTGCCGAAAGAGGTTTTGTATTGGGTGAGTTTTGTTGTTTTGGTTTCTTTGTTAAATCTGAATCAGATAGTTGCATTTTAATTAATAATGGATAATGGATAATTGATAATGGAAATTGATAATGAAAACTATCTCTACAGGACTTAGGCAAAGGTACTATATTATAGATATAGAGTTCAAAAACTGTAACGTTATAGTTTTTAACGCTATATATGTAGTCACTGCGTAAGTCCCACTTTAATTATCAATTGTCTATTTAAAAGGAGAGGTTTTAAACCTCTGGGAATTAATTATCAATTATTGATTGGTCATTTCACTTATCAGTTATCAGTTATCAGTTATCAGCGAACCTCCGAGTAAACTCGGAGGCTTGAAATACTGAGTTAAATATTTCTCTTGCTCGATTGGAGGCCAGCGAGGAAACCTCGCCATCCCATCCTAACGGACTGCTCCGCAAACGAGCGCTTTTTCATCCCCTTAAAAGGGGAGGCGCATGCCCTCTTTTTTTGGTAAATGATTTGTGAAAAAAATTTGGTTTGGAGACTAAATCTCTACTTTTGCAGAACTTAGGCAAAGGTACTATATTATAGATATAGAGTTCAAAAACTATAACGTTATAGTTTTTAACGCTATATATGTGGTCTGTGCGTAAGTCCTATTTGGTTTGGAGACCAAATCTCGACTTGGGTTTGGAGACTAAATCTCTACAATAAAATGTTACAACCTATGGGTGGATTGCTATGGATTCTAAATAAGTATCAATCAATTCGGCAGAACGGATGGGATAAGCTAAATGGTATTGGGTATATTTTCTTAAAAGTTGTTCTACTTTTACCCAATCTTGATGGGAAGTAAGTTTGGCTAGAGCTTGAAGTTCAGGTTGTGGTAGTTGCTGAAGTAGTGAAAGTTGATTAGCATTGAGCAGGGTATTAATTTTGGTACTAAAGTTTGGGTTTGATAAGTTTTGGTATGAAGATTGTACAACATAAGTATCATCAAGTTTAATAATTCCTCCTGCATCTATACTAAACCCAACTTGCCAGTCAGATTTATTAAAGTTTGGCTGTAATTCATATCCTGTAGCACAACACATTTGGACTTGGGGTGCTATTCCTTCTATGGCTAGTAAATGATAGATGCCATGAGCTAAGAATGCTATGAGTTGGGTATGCCAGAGTCGGTCAGTTTTATGTTGTAGTTGTTCTATACGTTTTAGGTGTTCGTTTAGTAGATAGAAAAGCTCGGTTTGAGGATGTTCGCTGAGGGCTTGATGAAGGACTAATTCTGCTAAGTATTGACCTGCTGCTAGTTTTCCCAGGTTTTGACTTAGACCAGTGTAAGATACTATAGTTTCTGCTTGGTTAATTCTGTCGAGCGATCGCCCTTTGGATATTAATAATTGATTTACGACAAATAGTTCAGTTCTACCCCCCAGTTTGGATTTTTGTTTTCTGACTCCGGGAGCTACTACTCGAATCAAACCATATTCTGGGGTTAGGATGGTTAATAAACGGTCTGATTCTCCTAATGGCATCGCTTTGAGATTTATTCCTGTTGCTTTGTAGGTTATGGCCATATATTCAGTTATCAGTTATCAGTTATCAGTTGACGTGGCCAAAATAAATCGGCAAATCCTGTTTTTCCCTTGCGACTACCATTAGGAACTACCTCTTCACATTCACATTTACATTTAGCACCTGCTTCTTTTAAACCTTCATATTCAAATGCGTGAAAAAATCTATTTAAAAATAACCAACCATCACTA
>NZ_JAAHGT010001051.1 GCF_010672385.1 Okeania sp. SIO2F4 | reverse complement strand
TCATAAAAGTATAACCAAAAACCCATAGCAGCGACAGGTAAAGATAAAGCATCTTTACAACCTAAAACCCAAAGAATAGCTAAACAAAACCAAACAGTTTTATCTAATTTGGCTGCTAAAATTGCTCCTAATATTGCTGGTAATGCCATTACCTCTGGATGAAAATCAAATAAATTGAGATTAAACACCACTGGGTATAGCAAATAGACTATTACTATAGCTAAAGCTTGTTGTTTATTTAATCCTGAATAACGGGCTAAACTCCAAGTAGGTAAAGTTCCTATTGCTAAACAAATTGCTTGTATTAGTAATAGCCAATAAACTGAAGGATAAATTTTATAAAGTAATGCCACGGGATACATTGCCCAAGCAGCATGATTACCTAAATGATGTATGTCTAAAAAGGAAGAAATGGGAGGTAAATTTTGACTTATTAAATAGGTAACTTGGTCATAAATTCCCATTTCAAAAGCACTAGATTGAAATAATAAATGACGCACACTGCTACAGATAAATAAAATTATGGCAGCAATGATAGTTATTTGAAGTAGAAAATCGGATTTTAATCGTTTGAGAATTACCATTTTTTAGCAGGAAGTATTAGTCGCACGTCTAGCTTTAGAATGTGGGTAGTCTGAGCAAATGAAGACCTCTCCCCCAACCCCTCTCCTACAAGGAGAGGGGAGTTTCTCCCCCAACGCTAGCAGGGAAGGGAGTTGGGGGGTTAGGTTTTTTAACCCACAATTTTAATCTAGACACGCCAGTAGTATGAGAAAATTTTGAAAAATATAGACTAGCACTACGGACAAGTCATAACTCAGAAGGAATTCCTGAATCAAAGGAATTAATAATGCTTTAAGAGTTTAAACCTGGTATCCTCATTTCTACTTTTTCCGTCTTCGTACAATAGCTCGGTAAATCAAAACATAAATGACCAAAATCAAAAAGAAAATGACGAACAAAAGTCTTAAAGGGGGGATAAAGATACCAAGCAATATTGTTATAATAATAGCAAATGAATAATTAAAACTATCTCCAGTTAGGGTTTGCGTATGGAAAGTCTTTTGGTAAGGGTAGGAGTCAGGATAAATAGAAATTACAGGGAAGGTAGGAGAAATAATTATCTCTTGCTTTTTCTGTGATTTTTCTCCCCCAAAAATTCTATCTTTATCATGGAAAAATTTGGCAATTAAATTTAAAAATAACACAGTAGTTTTGCTCCTTTTATATTAGTTGTTTCCCAAATTACTACTCCCTACTCCCTACTCCCTACTCCCTACTCCCTTCTTCCAAATACTATTACATCGTTTTCTTGATAATTTAATTCCCATTCTTGGTTATTTTGGAGATATTTAGACAGAATAATACCAGCCTCTTCAGTATCCGGCCAAGGATGACGTAAATTCAAAACTACATAATCAAATTCATCTAAATTATCTGGTTGTGTTTGATTCAATAACTTTACCATTGAACGATGAGTAAAATGGGGTGCTAATCGATTATCTGTGAGTACCCCTCCTTTAGTTTTGATGTAAGTAATTGCATTATTTGTGGCTTGCCAAGTATCAAAACTACCCACATAAGAAAATAAACTTGCTAAATTACCAAATAAGAGAAATATTAAAGTAGACCACAAAATAATTATGCGGGGATATTGAAAATTTGGTATTGGTAATCTCAGATTAAATTTGGGAATTTCTAACTTAATAATCCAACTTGATTCTATCTGAATATTCTGATTTTCTGTTGGAGAAGCTGCTGCTAAACAGGAAATTACTGTTAATAATAAAAAACTAATTGCAGGTAATGAATACTGATAATCTAAACTTCTCTGAAATGAGACTTCAGACAAAACATTCAACATAATTGTGGGAATAGTTGGAATTAGAGGGATAAGATTAGGTAAGATAGCTTGATTTCTCTGAAGCAGTGGAAATATTCCCCAAATTACAGGTAAAAATAACACAAAAATATATTTGATAGTTTCAAAAGATAATATTTTCCCTAACACTGCTCCTGGTTGTAGCAAAATATTAAAAATAATTCCCACAACCGAATCTCCCAGATAACTATAACGACCAACTCCAGCTACTTCTTCACCACTGAAAAAAGGAATTATTCCTTGAGTGACAACTATAAACCAAAAAATACCTAAACAAAGAGCAATTAAACCGCAAAACTTACGCTTTTCAAAACCTAGTAACCATAAACCAATAAAAGCTACAGTCAATGATAAAACCGCTTTACAACCTAACACCCAAACAATAGCAATACAAAACCAGAAAATACGTTTCAGTCTAGCTGCTAAAATTGCCCCTAAAATAGCAGGTAAAGCCATAACTTCCGGATGAAAATCAAATAAATTGATATTAAAAATTACCGGATATAAAAGATAAGAAATAGCGATCGCTACTGCTTGTCCTCGATCTAACCCCGCAAGTCTGGCCAAACACCAAGTAGGCCAACTTCCCAAGGCTAAACATACAGCTTGTAGTAAAAGTAGCCAATGGACATCAGGATAAATCATATAGAATAATCCTAGAGGATAGACAGCCCAAGCTGCATGATTTCCCAGATGGTGATACCCCAAAAAAGAAGAAATGGGAGATTCTCCTTGACTAATCAAATATACAACTTGGTCATAAATACCCAAGTCAAATCCTGTAGAGTAGAACAAGGCATGGCGTAAACTACTACAGATAAATAAAACTAATGCTGCTATAATAACAAGCCTACTCACAACAGGCGGTGGCAAAAGCGTCATATTTTTAAATCCCACATTCCGCACGTCAATTTGTAACAGAAAAAGTAGCACAAAGCACAAAAACTGGCGATTCTCTAAGTATTTATGTGAAGTGAATTTAGAATTTGGAATTTAGAATTCAGAAGGCGTAATGTCGTGTCAAGCCTTAAATGTTACTTTAGAAAAATGGTACGATGCGGATTTTTCAACGCTTTTAGTCAAAAATCTATTGCACTATTTTAACCTTGACATGACACTTAAAATAGTGCATTAGCTTTTTTCATAATCACCCCATCACCCCATCACCCCATCACCCCATCCCCCCATTTTCTAATGCACACCCATTAGCTGTGTCAGTCTAGTAGATTAAATCTTATTTTTTTCCCCTTTTTCAACAAGTATGGAGAGCGTCGTGGAGGGAAAAAGAGTAGAACTCGGTGGTTCCCGTATCATTAAAAAAAAAAA
>NZ_JAAHGT010001050.1 GCF_010672385.1 Okeania sp. SIO2F4 | reverse complement strand
TAAGAGTTTGAGAACCTTTTGTGGAGATGTCTAGCAATATCATGTTCGGTAGCATCGGAGCGTGTATAAAATTAAGTTACAATTGTCAGAAACTCTTGTGCCTTCTACTTTCTGACCTCTGCCTTCCTTCTACCAAAGCATAAGTATTCAAGCGGACATGATATAACTAATTTGAAAAAGTGATGAGCAGAAATAATTTGGAGATAAAATTAGAGCGCAATAGTTTTGGTCAAACTATAGTGACTCATCAGTATACAAATCATCCTTTGCGTTTATCTAATGTATTTCGTCTTGATGCTGCCGATATGCGTACTGCTTACTTGTACCTTACCAATACATCACCTGGATTATTGGCAGGAGATAATTTGAGTTTATCTTTACAGCTAGAAAAGGGAGTCAGTCTTTATCTGACTGACCAAGCTGCTATTAAAGTTCATGCTATGCCAATCACAGCTACCAAAGCAACAACTAATATAAAAATTAAAGTCGAAGCAGCTGCGAGATTAGAATTAGTAGCAGAACCTCTAATTTTATTTGCAGATGCAGCATTGGAACAAACTACTGACATTCAACTCCACTCTGACGCAGAACTTTTTTGGAGCGAGATTATTCTTCCTGGCAGACTAGCTAGGGGAGAATGGTACGAATTTCGCTACTATTTTAGTCAGTTAGAGATTACCTCAATGGCAGAAGAAGTATGTTTTAGGGATACTATTCATTTAGAAGGAAAACATAATCTATTTAAACACAGCGATATATTTGCTTCAAAACCTGTACTAGCTAATTTAATCCTAGTCCAACCACACACCGATCTTGAGGTACTTAGTCAAAAGCTCGAAAATCTTGAAGCAGCTAATTGTCCCGATCTCCTCTTAGGTAGTTCTGTATTACCTAATAATAAAGGTTTATTGATTCGTGTTTTAGCTAGTAAAACTCTACAAATAAAAAAGTATATTAAATATGCTTTAAATTCTGTCCGTCATTTAACTAACCGCTCCAGTTTACCCTATATTCCCAAATGAATTAAATGGTCGAACAAATTAGAGAAATAGCAGAAACTTATCTAGGTAATTTGACAAAAGATGCCGACTTAGCACAAAGGGTAAAATCAGCCCGCACTTTAGACAATTATTTAGAGATATATCTGAGTCAAACCGATAGTGGTAAAGGAAGAATTCAGGCTCAATCAACTTCCGGAACAATTGTCGGTATTATTAAAAATAGAGATTGGTCGTTATCTGAAGGAGATGTATTTATTACTCAATCTGGTAAGCTATTATTGATTCATCTACAAGAGGAAAGATTGATGGTATTAAGTTTTACCGAACCTGTAGAAAACTATGCCATAGAATTAGTTCATCTAGGTCATGTTCTAGGCAATCATCACTGGCCAATAATTATTAAAAAAAATAAAATTTATATTCAATTAATTATAGATGCACCGATAATTGAAGAGACTATTGCCAAGTTTAAAATTCCTGGTTTAAAAATAGATTATGAATCTTGTTCTCCCCAAGAAAATTTTCATTTTTCACACCATAGTCATAATATCTAAATAGACATTTCCAATAATAAAAAATTAAATCAATTATGGCATATAAATTATACCGCTGCTCATTATTATATGTTCAGCAATTAACAATGTTCATGTCGGCGACAAAAGTCAAAGCTATAGCAAATATTATTGACATTCCTAGACAAACGATGGTAACCTTGAGTAAAATAATTCAATGTTAGTAATGGCCAAATCTCATGGTTCCTTGAGAGGGATAGAAGCAAAAATTGAATATCATCCTGTCTTTGAGGAACTCGGAGCATTGTATGAATCCTGGAAACGCTCTGCTATCAACTGGATGCAAACTGAGAAGTTATCAGAATCTGTTGTCGAAAAGCGTCTGATGAAGCAGTTTAACATCCAATGGGCATGGGCTGACTCAATCGCCACCGAAGCCACCCAATGCTTAAGCCAATTAAAAACAGCTAAAACTAACAATATTACTAAACTAGAACTCCAAATTAAAGCTAAAACAACGGCTGCCAAAAAACTCATCACTACCCTAGAAAAAACTTTAAAATCAGCAACGAAAAAAGGTTTTCCACATATACAAGCTCGAAACAAATTTTTTCATCAATTGTTAGGTTTAAAAAGTAAAATTCAGAAAATACAGAGTCTGAAACGAAAATTAAAGAAGTTAAAAAATACAGATCGTTTGCATATTTGTTTTGGTTCAAGGAAATTATTTAACGCTCAACATAATTTAGCAGAAAACGGATATCAAACCAGACAGAAATGGGGTGTTGATTGGAGGAAGAAACGGTCAGGCAGGTTTTTCTGCGTGGGAAAATCTCAGCCTGGCGGTGGAACTATGATGAAAGTTTTCCCATTACAAGAGGATGGATTGTATCAACTACAAGTTCAACTACCTAGACCATTACAGGATAAATATGGTCAGAAAATACAGTTAGAGTTTTCTGTTTCAGACAGGAGTGGTAGATATAGAAGCTCAGACTTAGATTATGCTTTAAATAATTTCAAACCAATCACAATTTCTATTTTTCGTCGGGAACATAAACAAGACAATTGGTATATACATCTTTCTACTTATGTACCAGAAATTCCAGTAGTTCATACTAGAAAAAATGGTTGTATAGGCATTGATTTTAATGCCGAGGAAATTTCAGTTACTTATGTTAAATGGGATGGCAATATTGAATATTTAGAAGAGCTACCTTACCAATGGAAAAATCAAACTACTGGGCAACGACAAGCAACGATGAGAAATATTGTTTGTCAAGTTGTCAAATTAGCAGAGTTTTTTGAATGTGCTATTGCTATTGAGTCTCTAGATTTCAGTAAGAAAAAATCCCAGATGAGGTCCGAAAGTAAAGTCTATAATGAAATGCTTTCTAACTTGGCTACAGGAATGTTTAGAGAAGCTTTAGAATCATGTTGTAGAAGATTTGGAGTTGAATTAATCAAAGTTAATCCAGCTTTTACCAGTGTGATAGGAATGGTTAATTATATGGCTAAATACGGTCTAAACAGTGGCACTGCTGCTGCTTTAGTAATTGGTCGGAGAGCCTTAAAATTATCAGAAAAAATCCCCAAATGTTTGTTGAGACCGGAGGATGTCAACAAACATGATTGGAGTCACTGGAGGCGAGTTGCTAGTTTTATTAAACTGCATCGTATTCGGAGGACTCAACTTTTTCAA
>NZ_JAAHGT010000105.1 GCF_010672385.1 Okeania sp. SIO2F4 | reverse complement strand
CAAATCAAAAGTCAAAATTCAAAATTCAAAAGTAATATCTGAGAGAGTTTGAGGATTAATCAATGTGTTAATCTTTACTTTAACTGCTATATCATACAGCAGTTTTCAGGTTACTAACATAAAAAATGATAACCCAGTAGGGACGTTGCATGCAACGTCCCTACAGTTTTTTTAACGCCAGTCAGGAGGATAGAGACTTTCTACATTAGGCATTTCATCAATTTTTTGCACTAAATTTCCTAATTTTGGATATTTTTCCTGTATCGGTAATATGTCAATATTTAACTTACTGACATCTTCCTGAGCTGCTAACTTTTCCACAAATCTAACAACAGGATAAATGGCAATATCTGCTGCTGATAATTTATCCCCTGCTAACCAATTTTCATCGGCTGAAATATTATCATTAAGCATGGTAAATTCAACTTTGAATTTTTGGAAATTTTCAATAATTTCTTCCTCTTTTCCTGCTATACCTCCAAAGAAAATTGGTGGGATTAGCTCGAATAAAGGAAGTACAATTATATTATCAATTTCACATACCTGTTGGTAAATTTTTGCTTTTTCTTGGCTAGTATTGCCAAAAAGTTGCCACTCAGGATATAGAGAATCTAAATATACTAAAATCGCTATAGATTCACGGACAAAAAATTCTCCATGTTTGAGTAATGGAACTTTTCCACGAGGATTTAAAGCTACATAATCAGGAGCTTTATGTTCTCCTTTTACTGGATCTAAATAATTACAAACATAATCAACATTATTAATTGCTAAAGCAAGCTGTACTCGCCAACCAAAAAGACTGCCTTGAAAGGTAAAAAGTTCGATTGCTGGATTCATTTTCTTGAATAGTATTCGTGATTACAATGATGCCAAAAATTTAGCCTAGTCAAGCTAGACTAAATTGAACATACCTTTTAATTTAGATAATGTCAATAGCTATTTATAGAACTTATTTATAACTCTGTAAATTATAGAAATATTGCATTATAATTAATGCAAAAGAATATAACGACTCGCAAATAAATCGATCTTGATTCATTTTTTTGTTGAAAAAAACTATTTAGTCTGAAAAATATTTTGCACCATTTTCTTATCTGTATTAGCAGCAGCTTTATCTAATTCTTCAACTTCACCAGAGTCTAATTCCCAACCCAATACACCAAGATTTTGTTCTGCCTGTGCCTTATTTTTTGCTCCCGGAATTGGAATTGTACCTTTACAAATACACCAATTAATTGCTACTTGCGACATGGTTTTATTTCTTGATTTTGCCACGGCTTCTAAAGATAATAATAATGGGCGAACTCCTGGTAATATTTGTTTGAATAAAATACCTCTAATACCTTGAGGAAAAGAACCTTTTTCAGAATATTTTCCTGTTAATATTCCCAATGCTAAAGGACTATATGCAATTAATTTAATTCCTAATTCATCACAAACTTCCTTAACTCCCAATTCTGTGAAGGGATAGGTTGATAATAGAGAATATTGAACCTGTAAAGTAGTAATGGGAACGCCACGCTCGCTAAATCTTTTATGCACTTTCTTCAGTCGTTTCGGTCCGTAGTTCGATAACCCTACTCCCTTCACTTTTCCTTGTTCATACAGATCTGCTAAACCATCCAACAGTCCCCATTCTTGCCAGGGAAAATAGTTCGCAGTAGACCAGTGCATCTGTACCAAATCAACATTCTTACCGAGACGTTGGGCAGATGCTGCACAAGCTGAAATCATTGCTTGGCGACTCCATCTCCAGGGATAAGCAGCAAGTTTTGTGGCAATGCAAATATTATCTTGGTTTGCCCCCGCGTATGCTTGGGAAAATTGCCCCAATAGCATTTCACTACGTCCGTTTAATTTGCCAGTCCCGTAGGAGTCACCCGTATCAAATAAAGTTACGCCATTAGCAACACAGAGATTAAAGACATTTTGCAGCTCGTTATCCATACTTTCGTCATATCCCCAAAGGAGGCGGTTCCCCCATGCCCATGTCCCACAACCCATTTTTGGCAAGATAAGTTTTTGATTAGTTTGCATCCTCAACTATTGTCCAATAGTATTTTCATCTGTTATTTTCTCACTAAACGAGGCAAGATAGCGATCGAGTATTTCGGCAGAGTTGCGATTAAAACCATAATAGGCATCGGTAACAACAATCGGACTACCTGGTTCATAGAAGTCGGCAATGTCATCAATAGCTACCCACTGTGGATTTTCTTCATTATTTTGTCTGAGATATTCTAAAACTCCTTGATGCCGAATATGCTTATTTTTTTCAATAACTATCGGGTGTAAACATGGAGTTACTCCAATAACACGCACAGCAATATCCGGTGAAAATAAACTAGAAATTTGCTCTAGAGAATAAATTTCTCGCCAGGATGAAGAGATAACTATTTTGGCAGTGGGATAACGACGCAGAACATTTTCAAATTCATTCAGACAAACTGGATCGAATTTGATCATGTCTTTTTGCAAGACTGGTTGCTCGAATTTTTTCTCTGGTACTAATACCCCATCAATATCTAAGAAAATCCACATAATCTATTCCACCTGCTTGAATGGCGATTGGTTAATTTACATTATATCAAATCTTGCTAATCACTTATCTTTAAGTAAGGAGTTGAGAGTAGAAGAGAAACTGAAATAGCTCCGGTGGATAATTGACAATTAATAATTAATAATTAATAATTAATTGAATTTATAGAAGCACAATTTCTACAAAATTAGCCAAATAGCTAATCCCCAAAACGGAATAAATCTTAACCAACGTTTGCCACTTTCTGGCGGTTCAATATCTCCTATTAATACTGCTTGAAAAATGGCAAATAAAATTACATCTATACAGAATGCAATGGTGAGGCGATCGCTCTGAAAGTTTTGCACGAAAAATTCTGCCCTAGCAGCGATATCGCCAAATTCTGGTCTGGCAACAATTCCCCAAACTATGGCGATGCTACCTATAATTAATCCTATTACACCGAATATTTTTGCCAGTAAACCTTTACTCATTTGTTCTTCTGTGGGAAGTTCAGTTGCGGTGCTGCGCCAAGCCATGTATGGTAGAAGGAAAGTATTGGTAAGGAACATTGCCATACTCCAAATCACGATTTTTGGAAGTTCTCCACCACGGCGATCGACTAGCAGTAGTGGGAGAAACATAAATATCCATGCTTCAGCAAAGTTGAATAAACTTTCTAACCAAGGGTGTATCGTTGGCGCTTCCATATATTTGATGCCAACAGTATTAAACATGGGGAGGATGAAGAAAAAATTGATAGATTCGTCGATCGCTTCTTTAATAGTTTCGGGATCGACTGCCCAAATTGGTCCGTTGGGAAGGAGTTGATGTGGTGGGGAGAGTAGGAGGATGTAGATATATATTGCTGATAACAGCCAGAGGAAGATAGCGATCGGGCGGGAGTTTTGTTGTTTTGGTAAGTTTGATTGTGTCATTGGGTTGTTTTTGTGGTATTGGTTATAGCCGTTCTTATTGTAGCAGACCGTAGTAGCGGGAGAGATTATAGCGCTACGCGCAAGTCATATCAAATCCGGTTAAACACTCATAGATTGGTTAAGTCAAAAGGAGTCAGGAGCCATAATTCTGAATTCTGGAGGAGAGAGAATCACTTTGACGAGCGTAGTTATGACGATTGGAGAATTTTTTTATGTCCAATCAGACGGATTTGATATCAAAAGTTAAAAGTAATCTCTGATATTGTGTCCGGATAAGAGCGCGATCAAAAAACTCGATCATATTAATATCTTCAAACTCCCTCCTCTTCTCTCGTGACTCCTGACTCCTGAGGACTCCCTTGTTATTTATAACCATTCAACCGGACTTGATATGACTGAGTTTTCCGTAGATGGTTTTGATGTGCTTGTCACTCCGTGAGATAGCAGCCTCAAAAATCGAATGAGAAGCAGTTCTTTCCCGATCATTTTAACTAAAAAAAACGTCAACAATTAAATCCTCATAATTTTATTAATAGATTTTTTTCACATCAGAATTAGAACGGTTAGCATCTATTAAAATTAGAGTAATATCTTGGGATAAACCATAAAATTATCATTATTTGAATTAGATTTAGAGAAAACAGTTGTTTTTGATATTGATGAAACTCGGTAATATGATTGCTCTATAAATGTTGTGTAAGTTTTCCTAGCTGATTCTGCACTGCTGTTTTGCCTCTTTTCAAACTATTTCTTAATTCTCTTTGTCGGAATTGTCCAAGGATATGATGAATCTATTACCTCAGAAAAAGTCCTATTATCAAAGAGGATTAAAAGCGATATCTATTGTTGAGGTGGATTTACCTGTTGCTGGAACATCTGAGAAAGCTAGAGGTTTTAAGACTTTAATTGCATTTAAAGTTATTAGTTCGGCCTTAAGAAGATTATGGCCAATGCTTAAGAAGGCCACTTGTACTTATAGCCTACATTCCGCACGTCAAGTTGTAGCATTAAAAGTAGTATAATAATTCGGGGATTTGTAAGTATTTATACTGTATATATCCTATTTATTGACCTTTCTGTTGAGTCAAATTATCCGTCAAATATTAAGCATAAATACTTGGGTGTTGCCAGATAATTAGCTAGAATCATTCCCTACGACTATTGACTACTTGCACTTGATATTACATTTTGAAGTGCGGAATGTAGGTTATAGCGCTACGCGCAAGGCAAAAGTCCAAAATGCAAAAGTCAAAAATAGTCTATGACTGAGGCGTGAGAATTTAGAAATGTCCTAAGCTTTGCTTCGACCTTTTTTTTAATTGGTATTAAAAGTTATCAGACTTTTTCTTAGTAGAAAGCTAAATAGGTAGGGGCGAATAAACTTCACTATATAACGAAATATTGATGCAGTCGAAACCTTTGAGATTGCTTCCTTCCACGAGTGAAAGTCGCAATGACGTAGTTGTAAATTTTCCCACCTACCTACTTACTTGTATACTACCAGTAAATCTAGCAAATATTTATATAATAACTATGAACAACTTTTTATTAACAACAATTATTACTGGTTTGATATATGCCTTACCTATGCACCTTCAGCCAGTTTTTGCTAATCGAATTACTGAGGCTGATTATGATAATTTAAAAATTGGTATGACTTATCAGGAAGTAAAGCAAATATTGGGCAGAGAAGGTAAAATTTATACAGAATATAATAGTCCGACTATTGAAAATTTTGGGGTAGCTTATCGCTGGGTAAATAATGATGGAACAGGGATAATTGCTGTATTCAATTCCGAGAATAAGTTAATTAAATTATCTGCTCAAAATTTGAATACTATTGGCTTTGGAGTAAACAGAAAACCTCCTGTAGTTACAAGTAGAAATTTTGAAAATATCAAAGTTGGCATGACTTACGATGAAGTAACAAAAATTATTGGGAGTCAAGGAACAAAACAACCAACTAGAGATAATCCTTTAACTAATCCTAATACTACTGAATATATTTGGCTTAATCCTGATGGTACAAACATGACTATAGTTTTTGATTCTAATCAGAAAGTGGTGACTATTAGAACCAAAAATATGAACACTTATAATTTTGGTAATCCTTTTTGGAATCAGCCTAAACCAGTTTATTCAATTACGCGAGAAAAGTATGAAAAATTGCAGCTAGGAATGACATATCAAGAAATCAGAAATATCCTGAGAAAGGAAGGAGAATTAGATACAGAATTCGACCCAGAAGCTTTTGAACAATCAAGACAAGCAAGGCAAATGCAAATTAATTCTACTGCTTCTCGGCGGGGTTTAGTTGATAGGGAACAAGTGGTGCCAGAAGAAGAAGAAGAAGCAGATAAAATTAAGGATGCTTATAAATGGATGAATCCCGATCAAACAGGAATTAAAGTAGTTTTTAATCAGCAAGATAGAGCAGTTGCCATATCTACTTTTGGGTTAGGTGTCGGACTGCGTTCAATAATTAATAATTAATAATTAATAATTAATAATTACCTCTTCTTAGAAAGAAGAAGATTGACTAAAAGGATTTTTTTTCTTCTCAAGGGGAGATTGGATATGGCGTTTCGCGGAGCGACTTGAATTGCGTTAGCATTAGCGAGAGCTACCGTAGTAAGAGGCAGCTCCTCTGTAAGAGGCAGCGGCTCTGTCAAGAGCGGGAGACCTCGCCATCCCATCCTAGGTCATGCTCCGCAAACAACCGCTCTCTTGGTCGATTGGAGGCCAGCGAGGAAACCTCGCCATCCCATCCTAACGGAATGCTCCGCAAACGACCGCTTTTTTCTCCATGAATGGAGAGGCTTTATACCTTAATTTTTCGGTAATGAAGTCAGAAGTTGTTTTTGTAATAGGAATTCTGAACATTATATAAAAGGCATTGCTGAATTAAGGTATGAAAGTAAGTTTATAGGTAATAGGGAACAGGGAACAGGTATGGAGGGAACAGTTAATATTAACAAGTAGTTCAAACAATCCCAAATTATCAAATCATACCCTGTTTCAGCAACGCCATATAAAGTATAATTTATTTTAAGAAATCTTTTAAATACAATCATGCGAGAACTTTATCCACCCATTCAACCATACAAAACAGGCAGTCTAAAAGTTTCCGATATTCACACTCTTTATTATGAAGAATGTGGCAACCCCCAAGGTAAACCAGTAATCTTTTTACATGGTGGACCTGGTGGTGGAATTATCCCTATTTATCGCCAATATTTTGACCCCAAAAAATGGCGGATTATTCTCTTTGACCAACGCGGTTGTGCCCGTAGTACCCCCCATGCTGAACTTAATCAAAATACTACCTGGGATTTAGTTAATGATATTGAAAAACTGCGGGTTCATCTAAGTATTGAAAACTGGGTTGTGTTTGGAGGAAGTTGGGGAAGTACCCTAGCATTAGCTTATAGTCAAACCCATCCAGAAAGTTGCACTGGTTTAATATTAAGAGGCATTTTTCTAGTACGCCCAAAAGAAATTTATTGGTTTTATCAAGAGGGTGCAAGTAAAATTTTTCCTGATGCTTGGGAGGAATATTTAAAACCTATTCCACTAGCAGAAAGGCATGATTTAGTTAAAGCTTATTATCAAAGATTAACCAGTACAGATGAAAAAGTGCGATTAGAGGCTGCCCGTGCTTGGTCAATTTGGGAAGCAAGTACAAGTAAATTAATTCAAGATCCTAATTTGATGCAAAGTTTTGGAGATAGTCATTTTGCTGTAGCTTTTGCCAGAATAGAATGTCATTATTTCATTAATAAATGCTTCTTTGAAGAAGAAGAACAGTTATTAAAAAATGTCGATAAAATCCGACATATTCCCGGAGTAATTGTGCAGGGAAGATATGATGTTGTTTGTCCGATGGTGTCAGCTTGGGAATTACATCAAGCATGGCCAGAAGCTGAATTTATTGTAGTGCCAGATGCCGGACATTCAGTAACTGAACCTGGAATTAAAGATGCTTTGATTAGAGCAACTGATAAGTTTGCAATGTTTTAGATAAGGAATGATCTCAAATCCGGTAGCATCAGTATAAATAAAGCACAGAAACCGGGTTTATTAAATACCCCACCATACTACCTGCATTTCTCACAAACTTTGCGATTCTAGTCGCTAAAAACCTTGTATAGCAAGCATTTAACCCTGCGTAAAAGAGATAAAAAAAAACAAAACACTGTTGAAAACCTTATTCTGTATGACTTTGAGTAGATAAGGATTTTGATAAGTCAAACTTATTTTGTGAGAAATCCGGGACTAACATCTACCTCCCATAAACCCGGTTTCTTATAACACTCCAAAGTACAGAAACCTGGTTTGTATGAAATGCTGTACCATACTGACATCTATCTCTGACAAACCAGGTTTCTTATAGCACTCCGAAGCAAGCAGATTTGATATTAGACATCCCAATCATTACCAACTCTTTTCATCAAGCGGTTCAAGATTACATCTCCTTCTGGATTAACAACACTCAGCCGGATAATTGATGGGTCTTTAGGCCGGTGAGCAATAATATATTTGTGATTTCCGTTTCTAAAGGTATAAGTATAGCGTTGACTACTCCCTCCAAAATAGGCATTTTTCAAAGTTAGGGAACCGCCAGTTTTTCGAGATAGAGCTTCATAGGTATAGTTTCCAAACTCATCTAATTTCAGCCAAACAACCCAATTTTCGCTATTATCCATGAAAGCTCCAGTTGGACGGACAAAATCGATAGGCATTGCAGAAGCACTATGAGAATTTAAGGTAATATCTGCGATCGCAGGAACAGATAAACCAATAATAGATGCCAGAGCAATAGCTTTGATGTTCATATTTTTCTCTTCCTTTGCGTGTTTTAGCAGTTTGTTTTATTTCCTAACTAAGTCTTCAAACTCAATTATTTTATTTCCGTATTTATAGTCAATAAAAATACCAGAATTAAATTTGGCACACACAAACCTGCAATTAATAGATATCTCCAGAAAAGAGGGAGTAGGGAGTAGGGAGTAGGGAGTAGGGGAAAATAATTGATGATTTCTGTACCATAATTGATTTCCTGTTTTTATTATTGGAGATGTTTATTATAGATATATTTGTTCAAATATTGGCAGACAAATTAGAAATTGTCACCTTTTATAGCTTTAAGCATTCAGCATTCAGCTAGTCTCCTGGGTCGTAACTGCATTAACAGCTCAAATCAAAACTATTGGTTATCAAAGATTTCAATTGTATCAATGTCCTAACAATTGTATGGGCGAAGAGCGAATCACCCCTACTTCCCCTCCACCGGAGGGGTTAGGGGTGAGTTGACTGCTGACTACTAACTAACTACTAACTACTGATTTTAGGTTGTAATAGCTTTAAGCTGCCAGGATTCGTTGGCAGTAATTTCTAGTAATTGTTGGTGATAATTTTTTAAAGTCGGACGATGGCCAACACTAATAAATGTTGTGGATGTTCCTTGCAATTGTTGATATAAAAGTTCCTCGCTTGGCACATCTAAAGCACTGGTAGCTTCATCCAGAATTACATAGTTGGGTTTAGTTAAAAATAATCTGGCAAAAGCAACCCTTTGTTGTTCTCCAACTGACAAAACTTGACTCCAATTTTCTACTGCATCTAAACCACCAAATCTTTTTGCTAATTCGGGAAGATTTACTCTTTCTAATACTTGCTGTATTTCTACATCAGAAATATCTAGATTAGTCTGGGGATATAAAAGTTGTTGACGCAGAGATCCTAAAACCATATAAGGTTTCTGAGGTAAGAATAATATTTCATTCAATTTAGGTCGATAAATAGCTCCTGTACCAGAGTTCCATAAACCAGCGATCGCTCTTAAAATTGAACTCTTGCCACTGCCACTAGCTCCCATAATTAATAATCCATTTCCTGATGGTATTTCTAAGGAAATATCTCTGACTAAAGTTCTTTGATAATTGGGAGTTTTTAATGTCAAATGTTCTAAAGCAAGACCATAATTTCCTACTGTATTAATAGTTGATTCACCTTCAGGAACTTCAGGAGGTGATTCAATAGCGGCAGAAAAAGTAGATAGACGATTAATTCCAGCAGCAAATTCTGTAAGTCGATCCAATTGACTAACAATCAGTGTTAAGGAACTTAAGATAATAGCAAAAGCTGTTCCTGCTTGAGTAATTACCCCTATTTCTAATTCACCAGAAAGTACACGGGGACCAATAATTAAAGATGGTAATGCAAAAGTAATAAAATCATAACTATTTCTGAAAATATCCAAATATAGTTGCCATTTAATTAACCGATTAAAATTATCAAAAACATCAGTAAATAGGTTGTTTGCCTGTTGTAACTCCTGTTTTTCTCCTCCATAAAAAGCTATAGATTCAGCATTTTCCCGAACTCTAATTAAACCAAAACGAAAGTTAGCTTCTCGCTTCAGTTGTTCAAAATTAATCCCTACCAAAACTTTGCCAAATACCCCGGTCGTAATTACTGTGCCAGCAACAGCATAAATAACTACAAAAAATACTAATGGTTTAGAAATTGACCATAACAAAGCACTAAAACCAAATAACTGAAATATGGCATTGAGGATAATTACAAGAAAATTCAGAGATTGGTCTGTAAAACTTTTAATATCTTGAGCAATACGTTGGTCTGGATTATCAATTTCTTGGTCGTAACTAATTTTATAGAAAGAGCGATCGCCTAAATAACTTTTCATAAAACTATGAGTCATCCACCGTCGCCAAAATATACTAAGTTTTTGTCGGACAAAAGAGTAGGAAGACACAAAAGGTACAGCAACCACAACTGTGCCAAAAAACTCTATAATTGACCGCCAAAATCTATCAGAATCTTGAGCAGATAGTGCAGAAATAAATTCTGCTCGTTGATTTGTGAGGAATAAATTAAATACAGTAAATGTTGCCAGTAAAACAATTACCAGCAATAATAAACCCCTAGCTCGCCATTTCTGTTCTGAGAACCAATAAAGTTTAGCAATTGACCAAAAATCGTTTAATAAATCTAAGTTAAATTTTTTTTTCTTCAGCATATTTTTAGCTATTACTAATGTATGTAATTTTTGCCTTAATTTTCCATGGGTAATGTAGCAGAAGATTAATCAATTGTCAATCAATATACCGTCGATAAAATTGGTAGGATATATAATTTTTTTTATTTTGGGGAATAGGCAATAGAAAAAAATACTGTATCATATTAATATGATAAACTCTATATTTGTCCTTTGCTTGGTATTCAAATAACTAAACCAATAACTCAGATTTTAATCTATATTTTGGGTGGGAAAAGTTACTCTATAAATCTAGATTAAGAGTATTTGTGCAATAGCTTCAGACTCAGTTCGCAAGTATCACAACCAAGTTTCCGGAGGCGATCGCTATCTTTGAGTACAAAAAGCACTATGAATCAAATTTGATAGTATCGGTATGATAAAACGGTACATAAACCAGAAACCGGGTTTCTGGATAGAATTTTCTAGTAATGAAAACAGGATAACTTCAGTGAATCTAGCGAGTCATCCAAATATTAATTAATCAGGACCTACGCACCCAAACAAGAAACTGGGTTTATTGCCCTGATTATTGTTGTTCAAATCACGAAGTTTCCTCTATCAACCAGGTTTATGCGTAAGTCCCAAGAATAACAAAGGTATAATCAGATAATATCAAATCTGTTTAATTCAGTATAAAAAAATTGTCCGAGCGACCTAATTACCAAATATTTCGCGCTTTTCTTCCCTCCTAACTCCTGACTCCTGACTCCTAACTAACTATACTGATGCTAGCGAATTTGATATAATATTCAATACTTAAATAGTGTTGGTCAAGATGAAGTAAAAAATTATTTTTAGTCTGAGGAATTTATGAATAAACTAATTTATAGGGTAACAACCTTATTCATCCACCAACTCTACAAACGTACAGCATTAGTATTAAGCTTAATGTTCTGCATAGCTATTATAGCTGGCCTATGGAATACTTATCGTCTCTCATCTAACCTGATTAAATCACAGGTGCTTCAACATGTCAGCGACTACGCTCAGACTCTCAAAGAAGCTCGTATCCTATACAGTTCAGAAATAGTCGGGCATGCTATAAAAATTGAAGGTATTAGCATGACTCACGACTACAAAAAAAAAGAAGGAGCAATGCCGCTACCTATAACATTTTTGATGGAACTAGCTCAACGCATCGAGTTAAAAAATCCAGGAATGTCAGTCTATATTTACAGTAACTATCCTTTTCCTTGGCGTCAAGCAGAAAGTGGCCCTAGAGACAATTTTGAACTCAAAGCTATCCGTCATTTGGAAAAAAACCCAGATTTACCATTCTATAAGTTTGCTGAATTTCAGGGGCGCCCTTCATTCCGATACGCTGAAGCAGACATTATGAAACCTAGTTGCGTTAGTTGTCATAATAATCACCCAGATAGTCCAAAAAAGGATTGGAAAGTTGGGGATGTACGGGGTGTTTTGGAAATTACTCAATCTCTAGATAGTACCATTAAGATGACTAATGCAGGATTGCGAGATACATTTTTGACATTAGTAGGATTATCTGTTCTGGGAGTTGCTGGACTAACTTTAGTCATTTCTAAACTCCGACGAACTTCGACAGAATTAGAGCGACGTGTAATTGAACGTACTGCGGAACTAGCAGAGGAAAAGGAAAAGTCAGAATCTCTACTACTGAATATTTTACCAGAACAAATAGCAGAAAGATTAAAGCAAGGAGATCATCAAATCGCTGAGGGGTTTGCAGAAGTTACTATTCTGTTTGCTGATATTGTCGGTTTTACTTTACTCTCAGAAAAAATTCCCCCTGAAGATTTAGTCATATTACTCAATAAAATATTTTCAGAATTCGATCGCTTGAGCGATCGCCACGGACTAGAAAAAATTAAAACTATTGGAGATGCTTACATGGTTGCTAGTGGTTTGCCTATCCCACGGACAGATCATGTTGAGGCAGTAGCAGAAATGGCACTTGATATGCAGGAAGCGATCGCTAAATTTAATCAAGATTATAATTGTCAACTAAGCATCCGCATTGGGATTAATTCCGGACCTGTTATTGCTGGAGTTATTGGCACGAAAAAGTTCATTTACGATCTGTGGGGTGATGCAGTTAATACTGCTAGTCGCATGGAATCTCATGGAATTCCTGGTGCGATTCAAGTTACGACTAGCACTTATAATTTATTAGAGAATAAGTATATTTTTCAGGAGCGTGGGGTTATATCCGTTAAAGGTAAAGGTGAAATGAAAACTTATTTATTGGTTGGTAGAAAAATAAGTACAAAAAAAGAGAGTGGCAAGAGGATTGAGAAAAAAATAGATATTTCAGAATCAAAAATAAATCCACTAGATATTAGGGGAGTAGGGAAGTAGGATTCATAGAATTAAGCAGTCGAAGTTCCTCTTAATACAGATGTTTTATTGAATACGAGTTTAATAAATTCAATAGTTCAAATCCTTTATTTCTCCTGACTCCTAATATCAAATCCGCTCGGGTTCGGTATAAAAAAACCTTCATTTTCAGCAAAGAGTAAATCTTTCTAAGTTCTCTTCCCTCCTGTACGTCGCCAATCCGACGGCTCCCCTTCCTGACTCCTGACTCCTAGATTAACTATCTAATTATACCGATGCTACCGAACATGATATAACTCCTATTTGGGGGTTGCACGTTAAAGAATGATAATATCAGGACTGACGCAGAACCATCATATCTAGTAGGGGCGATTCGCATAGATGCCCCTACAAATGGTGTATGATTTGATATATTGCGTAAGTCCTGAATATGATCATAGATTTTAAACTGTACATATATTAGACATCTCCAGAAAAGAGGGAACACTTAACTGGGAACAGGGAACAGGAAGATAGAATAGATGATTTATGGATGATAATTGATTTGATTTTGAATTTTCATGCCTATGTCTATTGAGGAAAGAATTATCCAAAAATACCTACTTTCGGATTTCATCGTTCCTGATTGTGCAACGCCCCTATTTGTTTAAAAATTAATATACTCCTAACGTTGCGCTTACCCGACAACGGGGGAGCCGAGATATTCCTGAAATGGATGAGACACTCATAGCCAAAAGTTTTTCGGTGTCTCTGATATAGTATTCACGCAGATCGATACAGAGGAGATTCCCTTCTAAGATCAGAAACTGCCAGATTGTTCCTGTTGTTACGGCTCCATAAATAGGCAAATTGATATTTTCTCTCAAGTTAAATCTTTGAGCAGCAATCATTTCAGCCATACACTTAGCTCAACCTCCTTTAATATTTTCATTCTTGGCTTCAACTAATGTTAATACTGGTCGGTGTATTTCATGAATTTCTCTTGAAGCTGTTAAAATAAAGTCACAATAACCGTCTAATCCTAACTCAGAATCAATATTGAATTCTGAACCAGAAAAAAAACCCACCTCATTTTTATAAATAAACCCGATTTCTAATAGGGTAGGCGCAATTAGAAGTTCAGAACGGGCTTTTTCTGTATTGATAGCATTGGCGAGAGGAATATTTCGTTCTAAGATTTGTTGCAGAAATTCGCTGACTTCTACAGGAGGAATGTCAGCGAATAAATTTTTTGACTCATCTACTCTCAAATCAAAGCGTTCGCGTACTTCAGCTATGGTTTTAAATTCACTGTAGGACATGGGTTATAGCCCTTTGTTTTATTACTGACTGATAACATATTAACAGTTTTTCAAGGCTTTGTTCCATGAAAGTATATAGCTGCGACTAGGTTCCGCATTTGTACTTCATAATCCGCGGAAACTGCTCTAACTATTGGACAATAGATGAATCAAACATCAATCTCCTGAAAGTGAGCGTTAGTGAAGTGGAACGGATGTTCTATCCCTTCCTCTGACTGTATATAAACTCAACATAACTATCGAGACTTACACAAAATAGCAGTAGAAAATAGGCTCAAAGATATACAGGGAGAGCTTTTTACGTCAAAAAGGTATAAATCCTTTATTACCAAGGGTTTTAGCGATTTTTAGGGCGTTGACGTAATTCCCTTGTCTAGACTGACTTTGAAGCAGTTTTTATGCCAAAAAATGTCTAAGTACTACTATTGGACAATAGATGAACAAAACATCAATCTCCCGAAAGTGAGCGATTCCTAATTATATAGAATCCGGTTAAACAGTCGTCCGCAGCGACGAAGCGGAAGCAATCTCCGCGCACCCATGAGATTGCTTCCTTCCACTCCGTTCCAGTCGCTGCGGACGCAAGCTATAGTAATTATCCGGATTCTATATTACTGATAATTGCAGTTTTCTGTAAATCTCTACAACAAAATTCCCGCGACACAAGCAGTCATAAAACAAGCAATAGATCCACCAATCATTGCCCTAACTCCCAATTTTGCTAGATCGTGCTGTCGTGATGGTGCAATAGCACTAATTCCACCTATTTGTATGGCAATAGCACCAATATGAGAAAACCCACATAAAGCATAAGTAGCAATAATTTGCGATCGCTCAGAAATAACGTTTACTGTTTCGCCTTTTTGAGCATTTTCAATCAGTGTCTTTAAATCTAAATAAGCGATAAATTCATTCAAAATCGTTTTCTTTCCTAGCAAAACTCCCACTTGACCACAGTCTACCCAAGGTACTCCCATCAACCAAGCAACAGGTGCAAATAAGAAGGAAAAAATCCATTCCAAGGATAACTGAGGCAACCCCACACCAGCACCTATCCATCCCAATAGTGCATTTACCATTGCAATCAACCCTATAAAAGCAATCAACATTGCTCCCACATTGACTGCTAATTTTACTCCTTCTTTAGCACCTACTGTTGCTGCATCAATAACATTTGTATAAGTTTGCTTTACCTCTACCTTTACCGTTCCCGCAGTCGGAGACTCTTCTGTTTCTGGAAACAATATTTTTGATATTGCCAATGCTGCGGGTGCCGACATTACCGATGCTGCAATCAAATGTTCGGCAGGTACTCCAAAAGAAATATAAGCTGCCAATACTCCTCCCGCAACTGTAGCAAAACCACCAGTCATCACCGCGTGTAATTCTGAAAGAGTCATAGTTTCCACATAAGGTTTAATCAGCAACGGTGCTTCAGTTGACCCCACAAAAATATTAGCGGAACAAGCGAGAGATTCTGCGCCGGAAGTTTTCATCGTTTTCAGCATTATCCATGCAAATACTTTGACTACCTGTTGCAAAATTCCATAGTGATACAAAATAGTAATTAATGAAGAGAAAAAGATAATTGTTGGTAGTATCTGGAAGGCAAAAAAGTGGTCGAGATAGTTTTCCCCAAAGACAAATTTTGCCCCTGCATCGGAAAATTTGAGTAACTGACTAACTACATCGGCGATAAATTTAAACACTGCCAAACCTGTTTTGCTTTTTAAAATTAGCAGTGCAAATAATAGTTGCAAACCTATTCCCCAGAAAACAGGTTGCCACTTAATTGCGTTTCTTTTTGCAGATAACAAAATAGCTAAACCTACAAAAACTATTAATCCCAGTGCTGATATTAATCTTTCCACAATTAGTTAGATTTCCTCTAATTTATTATAGTCATTCTGAATAAGACTGGAGTACTTTTTTAACTGAAACTCTTTCAAGGCAAGAAAACCTTGTCTCAATCTTAACTGGAATGACTGATAGACATATCCAATAATAAAAAATCAAATCAATTATCACACAAAAATTATAAATTCTTCTTCCCTACTCCCGTACGGGCGATTCGCATAGATGCCCCCTACTCCCTACTCCCTAGTGCTGATATTAATCTTTCCACAACTAGTGTTATATTTCCTTTAATTTATTCTACTATTTTATGAAATTAATCCTGACAAAATATATCAGTTCATTATTGTAGTAGACTGACACACCTAAAATATTACAATAGTAGGGGCGGGTTCCACATTAAATCAACGAGTTTAACCATCAGATAAAATAAACCAGCCCCAAAATATAACGCATAAAATTAGCTGTGTCACTCCAAACACAACATTTTAGTTTTGTCGGTCTACTACTATTTTCTCAAATTAATTCTGACAAAATATATTAGACCTCTGGTGGAAAAGAGGGAGTAGTAGGGACGTTGCATGCAACGTCCGTACAGAGTAGGGAGTAGGGGGAAATAATTAATA
>NZ_JAAHGT010001049.1 GCF_010672385.1 Okeania sp. SIO2F4 | reverse complement strand
CGCTAGAACTTCCTTCAGCAAGGGGAGTACCCTCTAATTCCAGAGCGATACCTTGTTCATATAGGGCATGGCCTACTTCATGGATGGTACTAAATAGAGCTTCAGTAAAGTTATCTTCATACACGCGGGTCGTAATACGAACATCCCCAATAGAAAAGCTAGAGGTAAAGGGATGGGGTGTTTCATCTTGTCGCCCCCGTTGAAAGTCAAAGCCAATACGTTCGATGACACTATGCCCAAACTTTAGTTGTTGTTTTTTTGGATAATGTTGATACAGACAAGAGTCGTCTATGGGTGGCGCGGAGGTAATAGCTTCAACAATGGGTAGTAATTTTTGGCGCAGCTCCTTAAATAGAGGGCGGAGGATGGAGACTGTCATGCCTTCGTCTACAAAGTCGATGAGGGGATCGGCAATATGTTGGTAGGGGAAAAAGCTGGCTAGTTCCTGACTTAGCTCTAATGTTTTTTCTAAGTACGGTTGTACTATAGAGAAGTCTTTGAGTGATTTGGCCTTAACCCAGGTTTCATAAGATACAGCTTGGTGTTGGGAAAATTTAGCCATAAATTCTGAGGGGACTCGGATGGCACGCTCATAGTCTCGGCGAGTAACGCGGATCAGGCTAGCTTCTGTGCAGTCGTAGGGGAGGCTTTTTTCGTAGGGGCGGAGGTCTTCGAGCAGTTGGCCTATGGTTGGGTCGGTAAATTTTTCATGGGCAAATTCTTTGAGGGTGGCTATTTGTCGGCCTCTGGCATAAGTTCCTCCAGTGGGCATATAGGTGGTTTGGTCCCAATTTAGTACGCAGGCGGCGACTTCTAAGTCTTGTATTTGGCTAAGACGGTTTTTGAGTTCTAGATATTTTGGTTCACAAAGACTAATGGTTGACATAATGAGGATATAATGTTATGTGGTTTGAGTTGTATTAATGTTTTGGTTATTAGGTGGGGTTAACGACCGTTAACCGTAAACTGTAGAAAATTTGATAGAATAGTATAAAGGCAAAAACCAAGCTTCAAAATTTAACGGCTTGACAACCGGAACAAAACTCTTAAGAGTGGGAGACCTGTGACAAGGTGACTGGGTATATCCACAGCTTGTTAAATTTCCTGAAAATAGCGGAGTAGAGTAGCAAAGCAGTCAAATCCATTAATTTCAAAGTTAGTTTTTTTTGAAACAGGGCGAGTTGCGCCCTATTTCAAGTCTGTGGACAGAGTGCTGCCGAAAATTCTGGTTAAAGCAGGAAACAAACTCTCTATTCTTCGGATGGGGTTAAACTAGAAGCAATTTTCTACAGTTTCGTATAACGGTTAAATATATTAGGTTTATGGTAAACTGGTTCTTTACCTAATTCAGTATAAGTATAGGCAAGTTTACACTTTTGATTTTTTTTAGGAGTTAGGAGTCAGTAGGAGCGGAAATTCCTGAATAGTTGCAGGCGATTTGACTGCAACTATATTTTTTGAATTTCGTCTAAGTATAACAAGTATCATAGTCGTGAGATACAAAGTTTTGGGTTGTAGGGAACGGGGAATAGATTAAACAAGAAAAATAGATGTATTTTACTTAGGGTTTGCTGAATAAAGTCTTATAGGTGAGGGGAGGAGACAGGAGACAGGAGACAGGAGACAGGAGAAATGGATAATTTAGAGGAGTTAATCGAATATTTTATCCCTCAATTTTTCTGCAATTATTCTCCTGAGAACCCTAACTTTCTGGTTGCTCAAGCTGAAAAACCCAGACTTTTTTGAGTCAAAAAAAGCCTAAAACTTTTATCTATCAATGCTTTTAGATTTTATCGGTAAGCCCTAACTAATCTAAGAAAAGCTAGATTTTCTTGATAATTTAGATAGGGATAAATTTTTTGTTTAGCGATCGCTTTTCAAGAACAGGACTTAGGCAAAGCTACTAGATATAGAGTTCAAAAACTATAACGTTATAGTTTTTAACGCTATATATGTTGTCTGGTGCGTAAGTCCTAAAGAAGTCAGAAGTAATTCCTGAATGAGTTTGAGTATTTATAGCGCTAGGGAATAGGGAATAGGGAATAGTAGAGTTTTAAAGGGTTTCAGGATTTATTAATTTCCTAACCTTAATGCGTAACGCTATATACAATGTCTGCCTCTTATTTGTGTAGCGCTATAAGAGGGAAGAGAGAATATAAAACAAAGTGGTATTGGTGTAGAAAGTTTGGGGTGAGTTTTTTGTGTGGTGTAGCTCACTTTTTCGATTATTTGCCTAGTAATATTGATGATTTATTATTGGGTTTCTGTGTGGGAGTTATCTGTCTGGGAGAGCAAGGCTTTTATCTGAGGATTTTCTGATAATTTTGCTGCGTCTGCTAATAGTTTCTCACCCCAATGTTCTTTTTTCAGATGTTATAAGTTACTTAAACTTTTAGTAGGTTGGGTTGAGGAACTGAAACCAAATATACCAACATATAAGTTATAGTATTTTTGATTGGGTTAAGGGAAAGCGGAACCAAACCTATGACTCAGCAAGTAAGGCTTTTATCTGAGGATTTTCTCATAATTTTGCTGCATCTGCTAATAGTTTTTCACCCCAATTTTCTTTTTTGAGGCGTTGTAAGTTACTTAAACTTTTAGTAGGTTGGGTTGAGGAAGCGAAACCAAATATACCAACATATAAGTTATAGTATTTTTGATTGGGTTAAGGGAAAGCGGAACCAAACCTACGATTCAGGGAGTAAGGCTTTTATCTGAGGATTTTCTAATAATTTTGCTGCATCTGCTAATAGTTTCTCGCCCCAAAGTTCTTTTTTCAGGCGCTGTAAGTTTCCCCAAGTTTTATCTAATTTTAGTGCTGCTTCAGCCATTGCTAAACCTTGTGGAATTTCACCTTTGTTGTAGAGGGTAACTCCTATTGCTAATTTAGGTTCCACAAATTGGTTATTAATTTCAAGCGCAGTTTGCCAATTTTCTATTGCTTCATTTATTTTTCCCATTTCATATTTAACTAAGCCAAGGTTACTAATAGAGCTTTTATAATCAGGTTGAATTTCTAGAGACTTTTCATAGGCAGTAATTGCTTGTTGATAAAATTTTAACTGCAAGAAGACATTACCTTTATCAAACCAAGCATAGTGAAAATCTGGTTGAATTTCTATAGCCTTTTCATAAGCAGCAAGAGCCTCTTCATATCTTTCTAATTTTCTCAGTGCATTGCCTTTATCATTCCAAGCATAGTGAAAATCTGATTTA
>NZ_JAAHGT010001048.1 GCF_010672385.1 Okeania sp. SIO2F4 | reverse complement strand
CTTAAGCAGAAAGCCCCTATAGCCTGATGGAGCGGGAATCCCGCCCTGTCTCGATTAGCAGCGTCGGGAGGATGTCAATTCAATTAAAGATGACAAATTATGTCAACTTTTGTCCAATTGTTTTACCGAATAATTAAGGTAAAAAGCCTCTCCTTTAAAGGAGAAACAAGCGGTCGCTTGCGTTAGCGTTAGCGAAACGTCATATCCAATCTCCTCTTGATCACAAAAAAATTTCACGCTCTGCGTCAATCCAATCCGTTGTAGGGAGAGGTAATTATCCATTATCCATTATCGATTAATGAATTCAGTAGTTAGCCCTAATACTCTTCAAACGCCAAATCCTGGAGACTTGGTGACTGCAACTTCAGCCATCAAACCCCCAGGATTTCAAAAACAATTTAAAAATATAGTCTCTCTGGAAAAGGCAATATTAACTAATTAAGCATTATCTATTCAGCCGCAGTAGCCAACTCTGTACTACCAGCGCTGCGCTTTCTTGTCAAAGTATTAAATAGTAAGATACCAATAGCTTTAATCAAATTACCCTCTAATTCATTGAACATTTTCATGTTCATGCCAAAAGCAGCGTTCGCCTCATCTACCATTCTATCTGCTGTTGCCTGATCGATGGGTAAATCATTCATTGCCTGACGATAGTTATTTTTGAATGCTTTCTCATCCGGAATTTCTGGGAATTCATAGAAAGCAGTACCTTCCCCATCAATTAGATTCATGCCTCTCTGAGCAATTTTCTTGAGAATTTGACCACCAGACAAATCTCCCAAGTAACGAGTATAGGAGTGAGCCACTAACAATTCTGGTTCTTTTTCTGAGATTTCTCTAATTCTCTGTACATAAGCTTCACCAGCAGGAGAAGGAGCCACTTGCTCGCGCCAACCAGCACCATAATAAAACTTTAGGTCTTCTTCTAAGCTTTGCTTACGGTTGAGCACTGGAAAGTAAATCTGGGAAACGATTGGATGTTCCCGGTGGCGTTGCATCTCTTCTTCCATCGCGGAATAAACAAAGTAAAGATTCTTAACTAAAGTCCGGTAGGAGGTCTTTTCTACAACTCCTTTTAAAAAACACTTGACAAAACCTACATTTTCTGCGTTTGTATGAGCTTTTTTGGTTCCTTCACGTAATTGAGTTGCTAGGTTTACACTCATGTTAAATTTCCTTACTGATACTAAACTATACAATTGGCCGTATCAATTTCTACAGAAACTTAGAAATTCAATTGCCTATTTGAATACCTTAAAATGAATGGATGAAAATTTACGTTAAGAATAATTAAGAAGGAATCATTAACCAGATTTTGGATTATTTATCATACTATTGTACATTTACAGCAGTTTCGGAGGCGCGTGAGGTACAAAGTTTTATTGTCCTAGGGAACAGGGAATATAAAAGTAGTCTTATGACTGTACCTCAGCATCCTCATGCATTGCTGTAATTTGCATCTGTATCATCAGCAATCTACTCAGATAATACAAATATTTGTTAAGTTCCTATGGAAAATTAATTACACATCCTATGTTCCTGTTCTCTGTTCCCTTTCTTAACTAGGAAATTCCTAAAAGCACGACTACTTACAAATGGTAGGGAGGTTCCATGGAACCTCCCTACGGAATAGGGAAGAAGAAATAAGGAGTAAATATTGAAAAAAGGGGAATATGATAGAGATAGCTGTCTAAAATGAATTGGAGTTGCTCTTTTGAAACATCTCCGATCGAGATGCACCTTTTTGTAGCATTCTTTGTTCAAAGTGGTATAGAAGCACTGAAGGTATCTCCAGAAAAGAGGGAATAGGGAGAAGTAATTGATAATTTATGGGTAATAATTGATTGGATTTGGGATTTTAGGAGAGGTCTAATATACCCCATCTCCCCACACTCCCCACACTCCCCACACTCCCAATTTAAGTACACAAATAGATACGCTTAAGGGTCTTATAAGAGGGTATTAAGTGTAAACTTTTGGATTAAAGACTGTTAATTTAATTATAAAGTATCTAGGCAAAAATTAAATTATGAAATTTTGATCAAGAAAATCACCTTTTGCAATCGAATAATATTCAATTCGTTTGCAGAGCATGACAAACGGAAAAGTTTTTTCAGAGCCAGGACTTACGAACTTCTGAGTCTTAAAAACTATGTATCTATAACGTTATAGTTTTTGAACGCTATATATAGTGTCTTTGCGTAAGTCCTGAGAGCAAAATAATCAATAATCTTAGATAATTATTTATGGAATTACGAGGTATCTGGCTGACAAATGTTGATAGTAAAATTCTCTATTCTAGAGACAAAATTGCTTCAGCAATGGGTTTTCTTGTAGAAACGGGGTTTAACGTTGTATTTCCTGTGGTTTGGAATAAAGCATTTACTCTCTACCCTAGTCAACTGATGGGAAAAACTTTTGGTCGAGAGATAGACTCCCTATACAAAGGTCGCGACCCTCTAGCAGAAGTCATCGCAGAAGCAAAGCGAGTGGGTTTGAAAGTTATTCCTTGGTTTGAATATGGGTTTGTCAGTTCTTACAAACAAAATGGAGGGTTGCTCCTGAGGAAAAAACCAGAATGGGGAGCTACTGACTGTAGAGGGAATTTATTGGTGAAAAATGGTTTTGAGTGGATGAATGCTTTAGATGAGGAAGTGCAGAATTTTTTGCTCGATCTGGTGTTGGAAGTTGTGAGAAATTATGACATTGATGGTATTCAGGGAGATGACCGAATGCCAGCGTTTCCTTCAGAAGGTGGTTATGATGGGAAAACTATAGCGCGTTATCGTCAGCAGTTTTCTTGTTATCCTCCCCAAAATCATAAACATCAGAAGTGGTTGCAATGGCGAGCGGATATTCTGACAGATTTTTTGGCTCGTTTATACAGAGAAGTCAAAGCAGTTAAACCTAATATTTTGGTTTCAATGGCACCCAGTTTTTATAAGTGGAGTTTCAATGAATATCTGCAAGACTATCCTACTTGGATAAACCGAGAAATTGTGGATATTATTCATCCTCAACTTTATCGTCGTGATTTTTCTGGCTACAAAACTATTGCGCAACAGTTAGCGAGGCAACAGTCAACTGGAAGTCAGTTGAGCAAAGTATTTCCAGGAATTTTAATCAAAGTTGGCTCTTATCGTATTAGTGTAGATTATTTGTTGGAAGCGATCGCTTATAACCGTTCTGTGGGTATTAATGGAGAGGTGTTATTTTTCTAA
>NZ_JAAHGT010001047.1 GCF_010672385.1 Okeania sp. SIO2F4 | reverse complement strand
CCGCTTTTTTCCCCTATCCAAGGGGAGGCGCATACCCACAATTTCTCGGTAAATTTTTTGGTCGCGTAAGCGTAACGGAGTTCTATCCCTAATTAAGCGGACATGATATTAGATAAATAGGTAGGTTTAATTATCGGTATATATAGTAATGAAAATTCAAAACGGTGAAACCTATTTACAACTTGCTTCTAGGTCTTTTTTCATATTCTTTATTTTAACCTTTATTTATGCCTATCTACTTAGACCCTTAGAGACTGTTTGTCAAATAAGTATTCAGGAACTTTTCTCATAACTCTCATGACAAAATCTTAAAGTTTGAATAAAGTCAGCGATTAAAATCAGTCTAAAGTTAGCAGGTCAAAGTCTTCATATTCCTAAAGTTATAGTGAACTGGTTTGTGACAAATAATTGTTTTTTTCACTTGTTCCCAATTAAGTGTTCCCTATTCCCTATGTTCTTTTTTATATTTCCTGATACATTCAATCTCTTAGAGCAAAGCCCAAAATAACATTCTTTTTGATAATTGGCATTACAACAAATATTATTATACATTTTGAAATTTTCCTAGCTTCTTGAGACCAAATAATCTTTCCACAAATGAAAATTAGTTGTCCTACCAAGTAAAAATACACCTTCTCCTTCTTTTCTTGATTGACTCAATAAATCACAGGTATTTGCTATAAGATAATCTAGACAATCTCGATCCGCCAACAATACATCTTGCTCAGTTTCATACAATGAAACTCCTTCATTACGCAAACATCTTCTAGCATAAAATACTGTAATATCTTTTCCTAAAATTTGTTCAATCCACGATTTTGAACCAATTGCAAATCCTTGATTCGGATTACACATAAATACTAATCCACAAATACTACTAATAATAGGTTTAATAACTTGTTCTTTTTCATTCAAAACCAGATCTAATGGTAAATTTTTACGTTCTAAATCTTGAGGAGTATAAACTATTTCATTAATTTTTTTCAATTCTTCAGGGGATAATTTAGTTAAAGTTGTTGTAGCTACTTTTTGCTCTTTTAAAAATTCTATCCATTCTTCCTCTAAATTACATTCTTGAGCGCCAGCAATTATACTTTTTAAATATCTTTTAGAAGGTGGAACTCCCTCTTTAATTGTCAGAGCTGGTAATTTGATTTGTTCTCTGTAAGCTATATATGTTAGAGCAGTGATTGTGGTTGTTGAATAATAAGGTAAGACTTGTACATTTTCTTCTTGATAGACATTACCTTTAGCTTCTAATCCATCAATAACTGCTTTACATTCTGGTGATAATTCATACAAACAACCATGTACGATAGAATTTTTTTTATAGACTAAGTTAGCATAACTTGGGTCAATCTTATTAGTTGGCGTATGTAAATTAAATTTTAATTCAAAATCTTTTAGTATAGCTGGTTGAGAATGTAAAATTAGTGATAATGGTTCTTTTTTGTATCTTTCCTTTGTTTGAGGATTTGATGATAATTTGAATTCTAGTAATGATTTAGATAAGTTGGAGCCATAAGCAAAGTATTTAATATTAGAAGTAGAACTGAATAATTGTTCTGAATTGGAAAGCATATAACCTTAATTCGTAACTAATGAATAATTTTCATTTTATCAGGAGTTACCCAAGTATGCTAGTTGTGGCGGTGGTAGTAATAGTTGATAGTATTCTTGCATTTCAAGTTGTTATGTATTCCAATATGATTTGAGCATTTACTATTTTTCCATTCAGCTAAAAAGTATAAGTGAAGGAACGAATTAAATTAGGAGCTTTTCAAGTTCTGACGACGCAGAACAGTTAAACCAGCAGCGACTACTCCTAAACCAAATAATGTAGTTGGTTCGGGTACTTTTTGTGTATCGGAGAACAAAGCACCAGAGAAAGTTACACCTCCTATTTTTTCACCTGCATCTAGTTGTGCTTGAATTTCCTCTACTGTAGCGTTATTGATCTCGAATGTTAAGTTACCAGCACCATTAGTTACTTCTCCTGGGTCACCGACAAACTCTCCCCAAAGTTCTACATCTATTTCTACGTTAGCTCCACTTTGGTCTAATGTATAACTTGCTTGAGTCAGGTTAAAAACATTGAGACCATCTGTTGAGCTAGAGTCATCAGTTGAACCAGTATATACAGTACCTGGTGTTGGTGTTACTGTTCCATTAATATCTGTTTGTAAGTAACCAAAATCTAGGAATGAATTTACTGTTTGAGTTGAGCCAAAACTGACAATTTCACTAATATAGCAATCTCGGCAGAAGTTTAGGACGTTAATTTAACAGCATAATCAACTCTCAATACGAAAATTTTCTATTGTTCCTTCTGACTTTCTGACTCGGTTTTTAATTGGAAACCAATAATGTTCTATTTCATTTAAGTCAGGAGAATATGGTGGTAAATATTCACGCCTCACAATTCACTGATTCTATTAATTCTCTAATTTTTGAGGATTTGTGAAAACTTGCATTATCTAATATTACTAATTGTCCTGTTTTTAATTGTGGCCACAATTTTTCTTCTAACCATTTTTCAAAAACTACAGGGTTACAAGAACCTTCAAATATTAATGGAGCAACTAATTTTCCCTCACACAAACCACTTATAATACTTACTCTTAGACTTCTTTTTCCTGACTTGAAATCGTAAGATATTTTTCCCAATTCCCATACATCCATAACCATAATCTTCTCTATTATCCATACCTGATTCATCTATATACACCAACTGTTATGGCCTTTTGCGACTAAATAGGGGCGATAAATTCTTTTCTTTTATCTTCATCTCTTTCTCTGTAACCGTAAGTTTTTTTTTCTTGTATAACCAATTTTTTTTAAGGCTTTACTTATAGTGCGTTCGCGTAGTGGAACGGAGTTCTATCGCTCACCGATTCTGGCCACTCAGATGCCATTTCTTTTTGAGTTTTACTGCCATTAATCTGGGCAAATTCTCGGAACTTTTCTAAGTCTAATATTTGGGGATTATATCCTTTTTGATAACCTGTTTTAGCTTTTATATCCCCAGTTTCTCTTCTCCTATGTAACCAAATATTAATGGTATTACGACTAATCTTAAATATAGAACTTACTTGAGTTTTACTGATCCCACCATCAATGGCCTTAATAACTTTTTGTCTTAAGTCATAGCTATAAGGAGCAGGCATAATCTTTCCTAGATAGTTTTTCTCTATTATGTCCGCGCTCTTTGCTTCGACTGCTATA
>NZ_JAAHGT010001046.1 GCF_010672385.1 Okeania sp. SIO2F4 | reverse complement strand
TAATTTCAGTGGTTCAGAAAGTTTCACTTATACTGTTTCTGACAGCACGGGGTTAACAGATACAGCAAATGTGACTATTAATGTTACTCCCGTTGCCGACCCTCCAAATTTAGCAGTATCCACACCCACTGTATCAGGTACAGACCAAGACGACCTACCTCTCGGTATCACTGCTAGTTTAGTAGATACAAGCGGTTCGGAAACTATATCTATTACTATTTCAGGAGTACCAGATGGAGCAACTCTCTCAGCAGGAATAGATCAAGGTAATGGCAGTTGGATATTGACTCCAGAGGAATTAGCCAACTTAACTATCTCACCTCCTGGAGACCGAGAGACAGGAACAATATTTAGTTTTGATTTAACAGTTACAGCGACAGCAACTGAAACAGCAAATAATAATACTGCTACTCAAACAGGTACTATATCTGTGGAAGTAGAAGCATTAAATGATGCACCAGTGCTAACAGACTCAGGAGATATCGCCCTAACTACTATCAATGAAAATGAGATTAATAATGTTGGTACTCCCATCGCGGATATTATTGCTGGAGCAGTCACCGATGCTGATGGAGGAGCTAGTAGCGGAGTCGCTATTACTCAAATTGATAATAGTAATGGTCTCTGGCAATATTCCGTTGATAATGGTACAAACTGGGTAGACATTAGTAATAGTAGTACCACTTTATTAACAGCTACAGACAACGATCGCCTACGTTTCGTTCCTAATACTGATTACTTCGGCAATTCCACCATCCAATTCCGTGCGTGGGATACCACCGATGGGAGTAGTAATACAACCCAGTTAACAGAAGTCTCAACTATAGGTGGAACAAATGCTTTTAGTGAAAATCTTGGTTCTGCTAATATCTTAGTAAATGACATTCCCGAAGTTACTAATAATAACGAACTGGTCATCAACCTAGGGGAAACAGGAACTATAAATCAGAATTTATTGCAGACAACTGATGGGGATAACGGTACAAACACCTTTACCTACACAGTCACCACGGAACTAACAGCAGGAATATTGCAACAGTCGGACAACCCGACAAATACTTTCACCCAGGAAGATATCAATAGTGGTTTAGTTATCTATCAACACACTGCTAATAATACAAACGATGACTCATTTAGTTTCCAAGTTATCGATGTTGATGGCGGTCAAGTTACAGACACCTTTAATATTCGAGTGAACGACCCTCCTGTTGGTACGACTACAGACCTAAATGTTACTCTTGGTGAAACGGAAGTTATAGCTACAGAAAATCTCCAATTTATTGACCCCGATGTGGAAACTGCTACCCCTGCTTCCCTACAATATACTCTGACTGAACTGCCGACTTCAGGCGAACTGCAACAGGGAGGGGAAACTTTAGCAGTAGGCAGCACGTTCACTCAAGAAAATCTTGATAATGGGGAAATTATTTATGCAACTACTACTGGCAGTCTTGGTACAGATAGCTTTAACTTCTTAGTGACAGACCAAGAGGGAGGAACTACCACTCAATTGTTAAATATCAATATTGTTGAAGCGAACCGTTCCCCTCAAGTAGAAGCTGATAAAACTGTCACCTTAGAGGAAGATACTACTGCAACCTTAGATATTCCAGCACCCACTGACCCTGATGGGGATACCTTTACTATTACAGTTGACAGTATTCCCAATGCAGAAATAGGGCAAGTAGTATTAGACAATACTACTAATACTGCTCTAACTATTGGTCAACAGTTAACAACAGAGCAACTAACATCATTAACATTTCTTCCTGTTGAGAATGCTAACGGAGATGCTGGAACTTTCAGTTATATAGTTGATGATGGCAATGATGAAAATAATTCCGCTACTCAACTTATTAGTATTGATGTCACTCCTGTCAATGACCCACCCATTGCCGTTAATGATGGACCAGTATTTACTAATTTAGGGAATGAACTGATAATTGACATCTTTGCAAATGACAGTGATGTTGATGGACCAAACGCTTTATCAATTGATGTTCTCAGGGATAATGATCAAATTATTTTAGGTCTTTTGGATGACCAGGGTACTCAGGTTGCATTCAATTCTATCGGAAGTTTGGGAGTTGGTACCGACACCTTTGAATACACGGTTACTGATGGTGCCGATACACTGAATTTAGGTACGGCAACTGTTACAGTAAATGTTCTCGATGTTACAGATGCTGCTGACTCCCTAGTTGGTGGTGAGTCTAATGATAATTTTGATGGCGAATTAGGTGATGATACTCTTGAAGGTTTAGGAGGTAACGACACCTTAGCAGGAAATGATGATAATGACAGCTTAGTAGGTGGTGAAGGTAACGACTCCATCGATGGTGGTGACGGTAATGATACTTTTGTCGGTGGTCTCGGAGTAGATACCCTCTCTGAAACTAATGGCGACAACACCTTTGTTTACACCACTGCTAATGATGGTGGTGGAGCAAACTTTAATGCTGCGGATGCAACTTCTATCGGTACTGCTATTAGTGCTGGTTTGTTCGACCGCATTACTGGTTTTGATGATTTAGGTGTTGTTGGTGGGGATACTTTAGCATTCTCTAGTACAGTGCTTCCTAATTTAGATAACATTGCCACTAACGTACAAACTACAGAGATTTCTGGAAATGTTTTAAATTCCGGAACCCCTGGTTTATTTGCGTATGAAGTAGAAGGCAAAACTTATCTAATTTATGATGCTGATGGGGATAATACAGTTGGTGATGATTCCCAAATTATAGCAGAATTAGATGTTAGTGGGGTTATTGCTCTGGATGTAAATGATGATTTTACTATTATCTAATATCATGTTCCCCAAATATACTTAATATAAAATCCGGTTGAACAGTCGTCATTGCGACGACAGGAAGCAATCTCAGGAGCGCGCGGAGATTCCTTCCTTCCACTCCGTTCCAGTCGCAATGACTTAGGTATATTAATTATCCGGATTTAATATAAGAGTGCTAAAGAGGAATAACTAAAGCTCCAAACATAAGTGTTTGACTAAGAATAATTAATCATTACCGAATTATTAATTATTAATTGTTAATTA
Source organism: Okeania sp. SIO2F4 (assembly GCF_010672385.1). Lineage (GTDB taxonomy): Bacteria > Cyanobacteriota > Cyanobacteriia > Cyanobacteriales > Microcoleaceae > Trichodesmium. Next base: position 200 of record NZ_JAAHGT010001046.1, on the reverse strand, counting down.
AATAATTGTGGTTTAAAGCCTCCCCTTGGATAGGGGAAAAAAGCGGTAGAGGGATGGCGAGGTCTCCCGAAGAGTGCAGAGCCGCTCCGAAGTGCGCCATATCCAATCTACCAAGAGAAGAAATGATATTTCCCAATCTTCAATCCTCTCGGTTTTAACCTTCTTGTAATTATCAATTATCCATTATCAATTATCAATTA
>NZ_JAAHGT010001045.1 GCF_010672385.1 Okeania sp. SIO2F4 | reverse complement strand
GCGGGATTAAGTCGTGGTTATCTCAACCGCCCAGAATTAACTGCTGAAAAATTTATTTCTGCGATCCCCCTTCCTTCCCCCTTAACAACGGAAAAAATAGAAAAAGTTCCCCCCTTATCAAGGGGGGTTAGGGGGGATCGTCTTTCCCTTTACAAAACAGGAGATTTAGCTAGATATTTACCAGATGGCACTATCGAATATATTGGGCGAATAGATAATCAAGTTAAGCTGAGGGGTTTCCGTATAGAACTTGGAGAAATAGAAGCAGTTATTAATCAACATCCGGCAGTTCAAAACACAGTAGTAGTTGCTCACGAAATTAAACCAGGAGACAAACGTTTAGTTGCCTACCTAGTTTGTCACTCTCAAAAACCGAATAATGAGGAACTGCGAAACTTCCTCCAAGACAAACTACCCGAATATATGATTCCGTCAGCTTTTGTCATCCTGGAAACTTTCCCACTCACACCCAATGGCAAAATTAATCGTTGGGAACTAAAACCACCAAAAGATTTTGGTATTTCCCAAGATAGTTTTGTACCACCTACCACTCCCGTCGAGAAAAAACTGGCAACCATCTGGTGTGAAATTTTAGGGGTAGAAAAAATTGGCATTCACGACAACTTTTTCCAAATTGGCGGTCATTCACTTTTAATAGTTCAACTTCAGACAAGACTGGAAGAAATATTCAAAAGTAACCTCACAGTCGCTGACTTATTTAAACATCCCACGATCGACACCCAAGCAGAAATTATTGAAATAACTTCAACAACTCCAACTAAAAAGATATCTATTCAACCTGTATCGCGGCAACTAAACTTACCCCTATCATTCAACCAACAACGTCTGTGGTTTCTCGACCAACTTGAAAAAAATAGTGCTGCCTACAATATGCTATTACCAGCACGTTTGTCTGGTAATCTCGACTTGGAGGTTTTACAACAAGCATTTACAGAAATTATTCGTAGACATGAAGTTTTGCGGACTAGCTTTCAAATGGTAGATGGGGAAGCAGTGCAAATTATTTCAGAGGAAGCAAATTTTAATCTATCAGTTATTGACTGGCGAGAAGTAGCAGAAACTAACCGGGAACAGCAAATTCAGGAGTTTGCTATTTCTGAAGCTCAACGTTCCTTTGACTTAAGCCAAAACCCACTTTTGCGAGTCACTCTGCTCCAACTTACCGATACAGAATATGTATTGATATTTGTCATCCATCATATTATTTCCGATGATTGGTCATCGGGTATTATTATCCAAGAGTTAGCTACTTTATATAATGCTTTTGCTAGTGGAAAGCGATCGCCTCTATCGGAGTTATCTATTCAATATGCAGACTTTGCTCATTGGCAACAACAATATTTGCAAAGTGACTTGTTTGCCGACCAACTAAGATATTGGCAGCAACAGTTAGCGGAAGTGCCTACAGTTTTAGCTTTGCCCACAGACAGATCCCGCCCCCAAGTGCAAAATTTCCAAGGTACAACTACCATGTTTGAGTTGCCATCAAAACTCAGTGACAATATCAAGCAAGTTAGTCAGTCTGAGGAAGTAACTTTATTTATGATGTTATTGACTGGGTTTCAAACATTACTTTATTGTTATAGTCAGCAACAAGATTTTTGTATTGGTTCCCCTATTGCTAACCGTAACTCACGAGAAACAGAAGGAATTATTGGATTTTTTGTAAATACTTTAGTGTTGCGTGCCGAACTATCAGGAAATCCCAGTTTTCGAGAATTATTACAACGAGTTCGGGAGGTAGCAATAGGAGCTTTTGCTAATCAAGATTTACCGTTTGAAAAGTTATTAGAAGAGTTGAATATTGAGCGTTCTTTAAGTCATAATCCATTATTTCAAGTGTGGTTTGTCTTGCATAATGTACCAATGCCTAAATTAGAAATGGGAGGATGTCGATTAGAACCTTTACATTTTGATAGTGGATTAGTTAGGCACGATTTGAGGTTAGGTTTATGGGAAACTCCGAATGGTTTTGCTGGTTCGTTTCAGTATAAAACAGATTTATTTGATGCTGAAACTATTAATTTAATGGTGAAAGATTTGGAGAATATTTTTTCTCATCTTGTAGCCAATTTAGATATGAGGTTAAATGAAATCTTAGATATTATTAATGCCTCGAAAAAACAACAACAAATTATGGAGGAACAAAAATTAGAAAATAAGAATCGGCAAAAATTGAAAAAGATGAAAAGAAAATCAGTATTGTAGTGGGAGCATCTTGCTCGCCTGAAATTAAGTGAAATGGAGTGCCACCCAACATTAATAAAGTTAAAAAACAATCAAAATATTGTTGGGTTTCCTTCCTCAACCCAACCTACTGAATAAAAAAACTAAATAGTTAAGAAAACTATTAACTACTCAATGACTACTGACTACTCAAAAAAAACGGGTGCATCTCAATATTTGCAAAAATACTTTTTTCCTCCATACCTGTTCCCATTTAAGTGTTCCCTAAAAGGGATAAAATTTTGGTTTTATTCAAAATTGAGATGCACTCAAAAAACAACTACTGACTACTGACTATTGACTACTGACTATTCAAAAAAAATGAACAAAATAGGTACTATAAAACGCAAAAGAGTAAAATTATCCTCCCAAGAGTTGGTAAAAATTTATAATCTCGAATCAGGGGAAAATTTACCAATAGTTATTGAACCCTCTGGAGAAAAATTAAATTTAATTAGTTGGGCAAATAACAATCGAGAATTAATCGAAAAACATTTGCTAAAACAAGGAGGTATCCTATTTAGAAATTTCCAATTAAATAGCATTCCTGAATTTGAAAAATTTCTCCAATCTACTTTTGGCAAACTATTAGAATATTCTTACCGTTCCACACCAAGAACTCAAGTTAATAATCAGATATATACTTCTACAGAATATCCGCCAGAAGCATCAATTCCTTTACACAATGAAATGGCATATAGTAATAGCTGGCCGATGAAAATTTGCTTTTATTGTGTTCAAGCAGCTACAGAAGGAGGTATGACACCAATAGCTAATAGTCGAAAAGTTTTTGAAAGAATTAATCCCAAAATTCGGGAAGTTTTTCAGAACAAAAAAGTTATGTATATTCGTAACTATGGAAATGGGTTAGATTTACCCTGGCAAAATGTCTTTCAAACTAACGATAAATCGGAAGTAGAAAAATATTGTGAGCAGGCAGAAATAAAATTAGAATGGATTGGAAAAAATAGCCTCCGAACTTATCAAATTTGTCAAGCTGTAGCTGCCA